>JBDSPM010000512.1:0-5683 GCA_039930325.1 Saprospiraceae bacterium | reverse complement strand
ATATCTTATGAGAGAGATTACTTGTATCTCCTTGAAGTTTTTTTGGATTTTTTACCTCCGAAATCCAGACCACCGATTTCACCACCTGGTTCGGAACCACCTACGCGGTGCATAGCACATCTGAAACCGATCGTCCGATCTCCGCTGGTTTGGTTTTTAAACCTGCGCGCTGCAGGGGACAACCAAAATAAGCGATCTGCCCATGAGCCACCTTTGACGACCCGTGAACTGTCATTGATCAGAGTTGACTCTCCATAAGCATAATACACAGCTTCATTATCATCATCACGGTAATCGAGCACATTGCCTTTCTGATAATTTTCCCTGTTAGCAACAGCCGAGTCTGAAACTATCTGATAACGGATTCTTCCAAGACTGTCTTTTTCAACAACATGACCATTTTCATCAATCACTCTTTGCTTGAATACGTTTCCACGAAAAGGGTTGAGGTCCTGGTTTTCAACATCCCTTAAAGTAGAGCTTGTCATCTGGCGAAAAAGATCAGCAGTCCATTCACTGACGTTTCCTGCCATATTATAGAGGCCGAAATCATTAGGAAAGAAGGATCTGATTGGTGATGGAAAAGGGGCATTGTCATTTGGCTTTCCGGCCGTTCCCATATAATTTCCTCTTGCTTCTTTAAAGTTAGCCAGCATTTCTCCCTGATGACGGTCATGCACTTTGTAACGTGCGGTATTTCCATCCCAAGGGTATATCCGTCTGTCTGATATCAATTCATCTTTCTTGGAAAGATTATTCCCCTGAAGAGCTAATGCGGCATATTCCCATTCCGCTTCTGTTGGCAGCCGGTACTGAGGCAGTAATATACCATCCTCAAAACGAACAGGACGTTCTCCGCCGGTCTTTAAGTCCGGTAAATTTTTCTTTACACTGCCCTGATATTGCCCGAATAAATATGACTCTGTATTAAAGTTATCGCCATCCTTCTGATCAACATTCAGATTCAAAACGCCTTTTTCTACGAGCAGCATTTCGTTGACGCGGTCGGTACGCCAAGCGCAAAATTTATTTGCTTGTTCCCAGGTCACACCTACCACCGGATAATCAGCATAGCTGGGATGGCGGAAATACGTTTCTACAAGAGGCTCATTGAATGCTAATTCTTCCCTCCAGACCAAGGTATCAGGAATGATACTTAGCACTTCCTGAGGATAGGAATCCCCAAATACTCTTCTGGTCCAATACTCAAACTCCCGGTAATGTGAATTTGAAACTTCAGTTTCATCCATCAGGAATGAAGAAACCGTCACCCTTCTGGGTACGTTATCCCAGGCGTAGGTGACATCCTGATCTGTAAGCCCCATGGTAAATGTACCGCCTTCGACGGCTACCAAACCAGGTCCAATCTCCATGTCTCCATGAGCACCTTTCTCAAATCCGCCCCACTCCTGATCATTATATTTCCAACCTGTGACAGAGGAACGCTCTGACTTTTTACAAGCTGTAAACCCAAATATCAAGAGGGCACTTGCTCCTATTAAAAGAAATCTTTTCATTCTTAACTGACCGTTATTGTTAAAAGAGGGACAAATATACATTTTCTGAAACGTAACCTGCCTAGAATTATTGTAGCTTTTAATGACCTGCGGCAGGGCAAATGGTGTGCCTCAGTTCCCATATCCATTTATCTGAAAATACTCAGGCAATCATTATACCTGGATTCAGTATCTCCATTGTCCAGGAGATACACTATGCCAAGCTCATGCGTGCCACCACTTAAAGGGAAGCCTGAAACCGTATAATCAAATGAATATCCAATCTTTAACTTACCTGTTTTGAAACCGACAGAACCAATTAACGCTTCTGAATGGCCAGACGAAACTCTATAGTGGAATCCGAAGCTCAGAATGTCCGAATCAAGCGTGGCTCCCCCGTTTATTTGACTGAAAGGCCCTTGTTTTACAATGATTATGGAGGGAGAAAATGCCACTTTTAGTGTTTTTCGGAAGAGTTTTGAAAAAACAGGCCAGGAGCCACCTGCATGTAAATTCCATCTCATTGGAAGCCGGGGAGAAAGGTTAGAATTGATGGACAGAAAATCAGGATCCGGTCGGTTAAGATGCCTGACCGATAATCCGGAATACAGATTTCCACCGTATACAATAAAACCAATCCCAAGATCAGGATAAACCACCTTGTTCTTTTCAGGGGCAGTTTCTTCTGTAGGAAAGGGAATTCCTCCTGGGCTGATGGTGCCTAAATAATCATCTATCTGGTCACCGAAAATGAGTTTATTCCAGTTGAGGGTGGATTGGACTACTCCGGCTTCAATTCCCATCTTCGCAGAAATGGTTCTTGAAAGATCTGTTTTATATGAGAAAATGCCTGCTGCTTTGATGGTTTTAAGAATTCCTTCTCCGGCATCATCAGACAGTAACCAGAAGCCAAGTCCACTCTTTAAATGGGGGAAAAATTGATCATAGGATAAGGCGTACGTTCTATAGGCATTGTTGAAACCCGGATATTGATTCCTGTAGTTTGCTGAAAATCGGGGATCCTCTGTCAATCCGCTTAATGCAGGATTCAGCTGCAGAGGAGAGAGATAGAATTGTGAAAAGACAGGATCCTGGGCATTTAAGCTGAAGAGGAATGCAAAAAAAGACAGAACATATGCGGATGCTTTTCGCAGGTACACAATGCGGTCAGCATGAGCATAAATTGAAATATGAGTTCTGATTTTCATTGAGTGGTTGCAATAATAACGTTTTTCACCAAGGGCTATGTTTCATGCATCACACAACAAAGCCTAGCTTTTAGTCATTTAATACAAATACACTGAAATTTTTTTTAATGAGCGTGGCAATAGTTCATATTCATTAACGTTTTTATAACGATTCATCTCACTTACCATTCAGGCCAACAGTATGATTCGAGTTTATGCTCTTATTTTTTTAATCGGATTGGAAATTTTCAATAGCCTTTCAGCGCAACCTGGCTTTCCTCCTTCAGGTCCTCCATTCAAAGAAAATTCTGTACTGGCATCAGGTACCATTCATAAAATATCTGTCAGCCAGGCTGGCGTCTACAGGCTGGATTATAATTTCATTAAAGACAAACTTAAAACAGACCCTGGCACCCTGAATCCTTCCCGGATTGCTTTGTTTGGAAATGGAAGTGGACGTGTGCCTCAATGGAATGCCGCTCCACGTATTGACGATCTTGAAGAAGTCCGGATGCAAGGAGTGGGTTTGGAAGATGGTAAGTTTGATCAGGGGGATTATTTTTTATGGTATGCAGAGGGCCCTGATCATTGGACATATGATCCGGCTGCAAGGATCTATCATATGGATAAAAATATTTATGATGTATCCAATCATTATTATATCATTCTGAATAGCATAGAAAGAACTCCAATTGTACCAAGAGCAAACGGAACTGCCGGACAATATGAATCAGATGCATCGCTTAACTTCCAAAGACTTGAAGAAGAAAAAATAAATCTGCTTGGCCGGTACAGGCCGCCTGGTTCAGGACAGGAATGGTACGGAGATGAATTGGCTGTCATTAATGAAGTGGATTATTCAGGGGATTTTGATCTTTCCAATATTATTCCTTCTGATACTTTTTATTTCAAAGTTCGATTCGCCGCAAGAACTCAAAGTGCTTCAAGATTTTATGTTTATTTTAATCAGAATGAGTTTAGCAAAAGTATCGGAGGTGTTTCACTTGACAATTTTGAGGCTTCTTTTGCAAATGACGCCGTTCTTCAAAGTTCATTTAAGCCCGGAGAATCTATTAATAAGATCCAGATAAAATTTCCTGCAGCAAATGGAATAAATTCAAGAGCCTGGATTGATTATATTGAAATCAACACCTGGAAACAAAATATTTATACACCCGGCAAAGCACTGTACTTACTGGATCCCAGGGCCAACTATTTGGGGAACCCTAAATATGTCCTCACCGGTATGCCGGCAAACAGCTTGATCTGGGATATAACGAATCCTTTAAATCCTGTACTTCAACAGTACGAAATAAATGGCGAGCAAAATTCATTCTCCGTTGAACAAAATTTATCTGAACCCAATCGATTTGTTGCTTTTACTGAAAGACAAGATGTGTTAACTCCTGTTTACGAAAAGGAAGTCAAAAATCAAAACGTGCACAGTTTGCAGAGTGCTGATCTCATCATTGTTTATTATGATGGATATGAAAGTGCAGCGTTAAAACTTGCTGAACATCGCAGAACACATGATCAACTTCTCGTCACCACTGTTCCTGTCAGCAACGTATTTGAAGAATTCGGTGGTGGCTCATCTGATCCATCCGCTATCCGTGATTTCGCGAGAATGATGTATAAAAGAGATCCTGACTTCAAATATTTGCTATTGATGGGGGATGCTACCTACGATTACCTGGGAAGATTTCCTGAATTACCCAAACATAATTTCATACCGGCATTTGAGACTGAAGAGTCGCTTGACCCTATACGCTCATTTCCGACAGATGATTATTTCGGATTGCTCGATGATAATGAAGGTGAAGAGGGAAAAACTTTAATAGGAGCGATTGATATAGCTATCGGACGCATACCTTCAGATGCTCCAGAAGAGGCTATGGCGGTCGTCGATAAAATAATCTATTATGAAATGAATCCTGCTACATTAAAAGATTGGAGACAGCGTATAGTGATGGTAGCAGATGATGAAGACAGCAATACGCATCTGATGCAGACTGATGGGCTGGCGAATCAAAACAGCGTGTCCCACCCTGAATTTAATATGAACAAGATCTACCTGGATGCTTATCCGCAGGAGGCTACACCAGGTGGTGATCGGTATCCGGACGTGAATGCTGCTATAGATCTTAATATTAAGAAAGGTGCTTTGACAGTGACGTATATAGGGCATGGAGGCCAAAACGGTTGGGCACAGGAGCGTGTATTGAGCATCAATCAGGCTCAATCATATCATAACCTGGATAACATGCCTTTATTTATTACAGCTACCTGTTCGTTTGCGGGATATGATGAACCCAGCTTTAAAACTGCAGGAGAATATTTATTATCAAATCCAAATGGCGGTGCCATTGCACTGATGACTACTGTAAGAGCTGTTTATTCGGGGAGTAATGAGAGACTAACAAGAGCAGTGCTTGATCGACTGTATGAACAAGATTTTCCGGGAGAATATCCAAGTATGGGAGAAGTACTCAGGAGATCAAAAAATACCGGGGCAGATTCAACCGACAATAATGCAAGAAAATTCACCTTGCTTGGTGACCCTTCGATGATGTTGGCTATACCGGCGTACAAGGTGAGTGTAACAGAGATAAATGGAATTCCTGCAGGTGCAATGCCGGACACACTAAGCGCGCTTGAAAAAGCTAACCTTTCGGGTGTAATCCTTGATGACCAGGACGAAATATTAAATAATTTCAATGGAGAAATAACGCTCACTGTTTTTGATAAAATCAAGACAAGGAGAACCCTTGCAAATGATGAAGGGAGTCCTGTGAGAAGCTTCGTGACTCAAAACACACAACTTTTCAAAGGGAAGGCAACCGTGACCGAAGGGCACTGGACTATTGAATTTGTTTTACCTAAGGATATTGATTTTGCATATGGGAAAGGAAAATTTAGCTTTTATGCTCAAAATGGGGTAACCGATGCCGGAGGTTATTTTTCATCTTTCATTATCGGTGGGGTTTCTAGTGAAGGGTT
>JBDSPM010000511.1:0-4648 GCA_039930325.1 Saprospiraceae bacterium | reverse complement strand
ACATAACTGAATTCAAAAAAATAAACCGACGTATACGAATTGCTACACCCCTTTAGGGGCTGGGGGCAAAATGGGGAAATCAATGTTATTAGATCAGCAGGTTTATACCTGTCATGGATGGGGGAATAGCCAGTCCCATTGCAGCCAGGATGCTGGGAGCAATATCTGCAAGACGTCCATCATTCATATAAAATCCATTGACATCTTTCGAAACAAAGATAACCGGGACCGGACTCTTTGAATGAGCGGTATTCGGAGTGCCATCCGGATTGACCATTACATCCGCATTGCCATGATCGGCTATTATGAAAAGAGAATAGCCATTTTCTAAACAAACAGGTACCAGCCGGCTAAGGAATTCATCAACCGTTTCCGCAGCTTTCACGGCAGCTCTGAATACACCTGTGTGTCCTACCATGTCTGTGTTAGCGAAATTGAGACAGATAAAATCAGGGTGCTTACTTTCGATATTGTGTATGACAGCATCTGTTACACCCCGTGCGCTCATCTCGGGTTGCATATCATACGTGGCAACTTTAGGTGAAGGGATCAATATTCTTTCCTCGCCTTTGAAAGGCTCTTCTCTGCCACCTGAGAAAAAATAGCTGACATGTGGATACTTTTCAGTTTCTGCTATACGCAGTTGAGTCTTGTTCAGGCTGGACAGATATTCTCCTATAGTCCCTGTAATATCAACTTCCGGAAATAAGATATCTACGTTCAGAAATGATTTGTCATAGGGAGACATGGTCACCATATGAATGTCAAGCGGACGCATATCAAAACCTGGTATTTCCTGCTGGCAAAGCACAGTAGTCAACTGGCGCGGGCGATCGGTACGAAAGTTGAAGAAAATCACTGTATCACCGTTTTGTATGGTGGTTACAGGATGACCTTCAGCATGCGTCAAAACAATAGGCTTAATGAACTCATCAGTGACACCTTCAGCGTAGGATGTGCTTATGGCAGCAAATATATTTGTAGTTGCAGTGCCGGTTCCATGGACCAATAGATCATATGCTATTTTAGTTCTTTCCCATCGCTTGTCCCTGTCCATAGCATAATACCTTCCTACTACACTCGCTATAGGAATGTTGAGAGGATCCATTTCATCCATTAGATGATGAAGCAAATTCAAACCACTGTTTGGATCCACATCACGCCCGTCAGTAAACGCATGTATAAAGATCTCTCCATCAAAATGAGTACGTGAGACCTTGGCCAGTGCGATTAGGTGATTGATATGGGAGTGCACTCCGCCATCTGATACCAAACCTATGAAATGGAGCCTACCTTCAATTGTTGAAAGGGCACGGAGAAGAGTTTGATTCTGGTTTAATTCGCCTTCACGTATTGCTTTATTTATCCTTGTAAATTCCTGATATACTACTCTGCCGGCTCCTATATTGAGATGGCCCACTTCTGAATTGCCCATCTGTCCTTCTGGCAAGCCGACATCCTCTCCATAGGTGATCAAAGTAGCGTGAGGATATTTTTGCCATAACCCATCAAAAAAAGGTGTCTCAGCAGCTTCAATAGCACTGACAGCCGGATCGGGATTCAATCCCCAACCATCTAAAATGATCAATGCAGCTCTTCCCGCCATATCCGTCAAAGATAACTTTGATTGAGATCTTGGACCTTATCTCAAATTCGATATTGGCGTTGATCATGGGTTAATTTCGAAAATTTAATTAGTATGAAAACGACAGGTATTTTGAATAGCGAAACTTTTTGCTTACTTTACAGTTATTAATAGGCTTTTCCCCTGATAACCTGAGAACTCGGTAGCAGGAGTAAGCTTAAATTTGGAAATGCAGAGTTCACCCGTAATAGATGCCCTTCCTCAATATTTATGAATGGCTCATGGATATTGTATTTTTTTAGACCCTATAGTATGTCAGGGTTATTAGATGCTGTCAGTTTACACAGGAAGGAAACGTCAGTATATAGGTTACATCCAACCTGGTAAGGAAAAAGAGGTGCTTTTTCTTTACTTCCCTCGTTAGCATCAGGAGAAGTCTCCCAGCTTCTTTTTTAGATCTTATTCATAATTTAACTTACTTATTTACTCATATCTTCTGGACTTTGAAGCTTTGTCTTCATGAAGCACTGCTGTCCCAACCTGATGGATATGTATTTCAATTTCAAAAATTACCGTTCGACTGATGCATACAATTAAAAAATTTTAAATCGCATCAGAGTAAATCACAAGTGAGTGAGCATCCCAGCTCTCTTTCTTGTACACCTGGAGAAGCTATGCATCAATCGCATAGAGCTTTTGAGTGATCATGTTTCAAATTTTTTGTGAAAGATGATTATGAGAGATGAATAGAAAAGAATAAATAATCATTAATTCTCGCCAATGTCGCGAGCATAAAAATTATACATATGATAAAATTACCTACAACGATCCGCCAGTCAAAATTTTATATTGGTTTGCGTTTTTGGCAATTTATTTTTCTGATTGGATTGCTTTCTCCCTTCTATCTCACGGGCCAACAGAGTAGTCTGGTATGCAATACTACCACACCATGGATAGACGGAACATTTGCTGTAACCCAAACAAATAGCAGCACTGGATTAAGCTTCTGGACGAATCCTGAGAATGTAGAAAATTCAAATACGACTGACTTTGCTGTGGGGCATATTCTGGCTACCGGATCAGTTACACTAAGGGTATCTGATAATACTTCATCAAATATTTATTCAGCGGGAAATTTTGCCGGATTTAGAGTGTCAAGTGCTGCATTCAGTGCGGGAGTATTTAATTCGGTTACTATAAGCACCTTCTTAAACGGGACACTCCGGGAGTCTCAGGCCAGTGGGTCCCTGATCGGACTTAGTGCAGGTTTTTTAGCAGCCCAGATAGACCTTGGATTTATTACCACGCTAACCTACAATCAGATAGAAATTACGATAGGCACTGATCTTGGGGTCACCGATTACAATGTGTATTATGCAGTCATGGAATCCTTTTGTGCCGGCCCTTCTCTGGCTTGCAATGTTCAGACGGCCATGAATAAGCCTCTATTTCCGATGACCATTGATTACACGAATACGGGATCAGATGGTATCACGGTAGGTAATGTCGATGAACCGGAAAATGCAATTAGTGCAAGCACAACCGATTTTGCAAGCCTTATCAATACAGCCGGCATCATAGGAAGTACATTCCTGGCTACAGCAGAACAAGTTACTAATTATCCGGCCGGAACATTTGTAGGATTCGATATCCAGAACTTTACTTTAGTTGGCACCGGACTTCTTGACAATATTACGATCACTTCCTATCTGAATGGTGTACTAAAAGAATCAAAAACGGGTGGAAATCTATTGATCGGTGCGAATGCTCTTGGAAACAGTGGGCGACAAACTATAGGATTTGTAACAACCACTGCTGTTGATGAAGTAAAGATAACCGTTCATCAGCCAGCGGGCGTAAACCTGGGGACAACGAGGGTTTACAGTTCAATTTTCGAGGCCTTCTGCATTGGACCAGCCTTGCCTTGCAACACGCTGACCACTTTAAGCGCTCCTCCCTATCCGTTATACATAGATGGAGCACATACCGGGATCACAGGAGCCGCTTGCGCACTCTGTGATGTCATAGATGCAGGTAACCTGATCGATGGTAATCCTGCTAATTTTGCCCAAATAAATATTACTGCAGGCTCTCTCTCAACAGGGAGCATCGGAGTAAAAAATCAACTGGACACCTATCCTGCTGGAACATTTGCAGGATTTCATATTGAAAATGCTTCACTGGTGGGTGCGAATATATTTGCAGGAATAACCATCTCCACGTACAATAATGGTGTCTTCCAGGAATCCCAAACCGGATTGAATCCATTGGTAACGGTGAGTACAGATCTCCTGGTGAATACCGGTGAAGAAATCGTGGGCTTGGTCACTACATTGCCTTTTGATGAAGTCAAAATCAGCCTTTCTAACCTGGGTACTTTCAACATAGGCAATACTAAAGTATATGATCTGAAGCTCGAGGCTTTCTGTGCTGCCACCATAGTATGTAATTCGACCTATTATTTAAATAATACTGAATTTCCGGTCTATATTGACAATGCCCTTACCGGTCTGGATGGACTGGCATGTGCTGCATGCGATGTTGCAAATGCGGATCATGTCATCACTGCAAGCAATACTGATTTTGCCAGCATCATCATTACGGCAGCTGCGTTAGGATCAGGCTCTATAGCGGTGAAAGATGCTTTGTCTACTTATCCCGTCGGAACGTTTGCAGGATTTACCATTGATGATATCAACAATATGCTTCAGGCGGATTTATTTGGATCCATCACCATTTCCACATACAACAACGGAGTCTTGCAGGAATCTAAAACGGGTATAGACCTTATTAATTTAAATGTAATCATCCTTTTTATTAATCCCGATCCAGGAGTATATAATGTTGGATTTTATGCAACCCTGCCCTTTGATGAAATTAGAATAACTGTACGTTCTCTTGCTGCTGCGATCAATCATGTAAATGTCTATGGTGCATTTGTAGATACACGTGCATCGAATGGAGGAACGTTAATTTGCAATGATCCTCCTTTGGCTGTTTATGATCGTGCAGTTACAAATGAGGATATTCCTGTCACAATAAATGTATTGGTCAACGATAGTG
>JBDSPM010000510.1:0-4191 GCA_039930325.1 Saprospiraceae bacterium | reverse complement strand
TTTCTGGATCTTGATGAAGAAGGAAATGTCTTGAGTCACGACTAAAATTCACTTTCCACTATTACTTTTCATCCCGCGACATTACTTCGTAAAGCGCGGGATCTCGCTGCGCTCGACTTTTCACTTTTCACTACTCACTCTTCACTATGAATGAATATCGACTGTCCACGGACACTAAAGAAATCACGTTAAAGCAACTTCAACACCTCATCGCTACAGTGCCGGACATGCTTTTTGAAATATCTGAAACTGAACTTGCAAGGAAACCGGCTCCTGATAAATGGAGTAAGAAGGAGATCATTGGTCACTTAATTGACAGTGCGACAAATAATCATCATCGTTTTGTCCGGGCGCAATTTGAAGAAAATCCCACCATCCTCTATCATCAGAATTTGTGGACTGAGTATGGGTTTTACCAGCAGATGGATGGCCGTCAGCTCATTGCATTCTGGTCATTGTATAACCAGCACCTTATTGAGCTAATCCGGAAAATTCCCCAGGAAGAATTAGAAACGAGAGGATGTACAATGTCTGACGAGAAGACCTATTCTCTGTCATGGCTTTTTGATGATTATGTGAGACATATGGAGCATCATTTGAAACAGATAATGTGAGAAGGTAGAAAAAATTTGTGATTTACTTTAAATTATATTAAATATTAATAAAATATTTAATGTATATTTCATTTCGAATTTCGACGAAATGAAATTGAAACATCTATCGTTAGCACTGCATCAATTTCATAAAACTTCGTTCAATTATTTAGTATTTAGATTTCACATTGTTTAATTAAATAATATGTAATGTAATATTCATTTCGTCGAAATTCGGAACAAACCACTATTACATAGCATCGAGTTCCATTCCTCTTAGAATTCCCAAAAAGCAACCATTCCCTTCTGTCATAAAGCCCAGTTGATAATGTTCTATTACACTACAATTGATAGCCCTGACATTCAACTGATCTTACCCAAATCATACTTTCCTCAACTTTATTTCCCTTAGCCTTTGCCTCCACCTCAGCCTTTCTTAACACATAATTAATTGATTTACTGACAATTCCGAATTTTTACCGTATATTTGCAGTCTTGTATGTTATTGCTCTCTCAGTTACTGATGAGTTTTATCCAGCTCCAATGCCGTGGCAGCTTAACGTAAGGCAGGTAAAGTATCAATTCTCAATTTGATAGCCTTACCACATTTTTTTAATCTAAATTTTATCTAGTGTCTTTTAACAACCTACAGCTCATTGAGCCTGTGCTCAAAGCATTAAACCATGAAGGGTACACTGTACCCACCCCTATTCAGCAGCAAGCCATTCCTCCCATCCTCGAAGGCAAAGACCTCAGGGGATGCGCCCAAACCGGCACAGGAAAAACTGCTGCTTTTGCCATTCCATTACTGCAACTTTTACACCTCGAACAGCAGGCAAATCCGCAAGTTCGACGCCCAATCCGGGCTCTGATCCTGACGCCAACCAGGGAACTGGCGATCCAGATTGAAGAAAGCTTCAAAGCATATGGCCGATACCTCAACCTGCGCCACCTTGTGGTATTCGGTGGGGTTTCCCAGGTAAGCTCTGTCAACAACCTGCGCCGTGGAGTAGATATCCTCGTCGCTACCCCAGGCCGCCTTCTCGACCTCATGCAACAAGGCCACGTATCCCTTCGCGATGTCAAATTCTTTGTCCTTGATGAAGCCGACCGTATGCTCGACATGGGGTTTGTCCACGATGTCAAAAGGATCATCTCTAAGCTTCCCACGGAAAGACAGACTTTATTTTTCTCCGCAACGATGCCATTTGAAATCAACCAGCTGGCAAAAAGCATTTTGAAAAATCCGGTCACAGTTGAGGTTTCTCCCGCGTCTTCAACAGCAGATACAATTCAACAGACTGTTTATTTCACTGAAAAGCCGAACAAAACACTATTGCTGCGATACCTGCTTAATGGACCCGAAATAAAGACAGCCCTGGTTTTCACGCGTACAAAACATGGCGCGGATAAATTAACCAAGGATCTTAACAGGGCAGGTATAAATGCTGAAGCCATACACGGTAACAAATCACAAAATGCCCGCCAGGCTGCTTTGAAAAATTTCAAGAACCAACACACCCGCGTTCTCGTCGCAACAGATATTGCAGCGCGGGGAATTGATATCGATGATCTGAGCCATGTAGTCAATTTTGAATTGCCACATGTTCCTGAAACGTATGTACACCGTATCGGCCGGACAGGAAGAGCAGGTGCAAATGGCAGATCCATCTCCTTCTGTGATTTTGAAGAGAAGCCATTACTAAAGGATATTCAAAAGCTGATCGGGAAAAGCATTCCTGTGGTGACGGATCATCCTTACGCTATGGCAGCAAGTCAAAGTGACCTGGAACCGAAACAACAATCACCAATGCAGCGGAAATCCTCCGGAGGTTATCGGAGCAGACTCATCCGGCCTGCTTCATCAAGGACGGCTTAACCAGTATAATTTCAGTATAACAAAATATAGGTTTAACAGGATGTCTGTTAAACCTATATTTTATTTAGGATAAACATCAAATTTACATGCTTTGAAAATATTTCGATATCTACCTTGGTTAGCCCAGATATTGGTAACTTGCTTAGAGATTTTATAGAGTATCCATTCAAATGAATACAAGTGTTCTTGTAAAAAGAATCATTAAAAATTAATCGCGGGTAGAGCACGCCGCCCTAAACTGTTTTGTAAAGGTTATCAGTCCATCATCTGGTAACCTTTTTTTATTTGATTTTTTATTCTTCTTCATCACCGTTTTCAAGATGGATCCCACCTATTTCTGTATCCATATTTCGTTCATAAGCATCTGAAGATTGGACATGACCATCTGCCGACGGATCATGTGTTTTGTTTCGCTCGTACGCATCGGAGGAGGTTACCTGCAATGGCGTCGTAAGATCATGTGTCTCATTCCGCTGATATGCATCCGATTTTTGAATTTTTACAGGAAGGTTTTTACTTTTCCCAGCGGTTACTTTTTTATCCTGATAATTTTTTTTTGGATTTTCCATGATTTATTTCTTTTTTATGTTAAAGACATATGGCGCCATCTCTGGGTCCTGATAGTAACATCATTTGCAAGCTTAGGTTCTAAATAAATGCCATGTATTGGGCCGATTAAAGTATTTTTGTGGCATGATCATTCTCAACAAAAAGCAATTGCAGAAGGGAATCTTCCTTTGTTACCTTCTTTTTTCCTTCGTTGGAAATATTTTCTCCCAACTAACTATCCATGTCACATCCATTCCTGTTTCTACACCGCCGGGAGACAGCATTTACATAGCAGGCAATTTCAATAACTGGAATCCGGGTAACCTGGCATACAGACTGACTAATAATCATGACGGAACATGGTTCATAACGTTCTCACCGGCCCCGGGCAATCTTGAATATAAATTTACAAGAGGAAGCTGGGCTAAAGTAGAAGGAACAACCGGTGGAGCGTTTCGGCCAAACAGGACATACAACTATTCCGGTGGGATCAAATCAACCAATGTGGCTATTGACGGATGGGAAGGTGTCACAGTTGGTACGCATACTGCAACCGCCAATGTTCAGATCCTTGATGAAAATTATTACATCCCGCAATTGGACAGGCATCGCCGCATTTGGGTATATCTGCCGCCGGATTATCTATCTACCACAAAACGGTATCCTGTTTTTTATATGCAGGATGGACAAAATCTTTTTGATAGCTATTACAGTTTTGCCGGTGAATGGATGATCGATGAATCAATGAATACCTTTTTTGATAATGGCAATTATGGCGCTATCGTTGTAGGCATTGACAATGGTGGAGCAAATCGTATCGATGAATATACTCCCTGGTACAATCCCGGTTATGGCGGAGGCCATGGAGAAGCATACGCATCATTCATTGTAAATACACTCAAGCCTCACATCGACAGCTTATTCAGAACAAGACCTGAAAGAGATTATACCGGTATCGGAGGCAGCTCACTTGGTGCCAATATTTCCATGTTTGTTGCAGTTCAATACCAGGATGTATTCAGCAGGGTGGCTATTTTTTCTCCCGCATTTTGGTTTAGTGATTCTATCTTCCAACATATTACGCACACCGGTATTCACCAGGAGCTCAAGATTTATTTTGTTGCCGGAACACATGAAAGCTCCACTATGATCTCTGATATGCAGGCAGTG
>JBDSPM010000509.1:0-5274 GCA_039930325.1 Saprospiraceae bacterium | reverse complement strand
TTTCTCCAGTTCAGAACCAATCATTCACTTTGGACTTGATCAAATCACTACGGTTGATTCCATCATACTACAATGGCCTGAAGGGAATAAAGAAATCATGAGATCCGTACCGGTAGATCAAAGAATAACCTGGAAACGAGGAACAGGACAACCCTACAAGGGATTTCCTTCTGTAAAATCAAATCCTTTATTCGCTGATCTTAAGGGCATCCCGGCATGGAAGCACCAGGAAAATACATTTGTGGATTTTAAAAGAGAAAAATTATTGCCTTATATGCTTTCCTCCGAGGGGCCGTGTTTAGCTGTAGGCGACGTCAACGGAGATAAGCTCGATGATCTTTACCTGGGGAATGGCAGTGGATTCAGGAAAGCGTTATTTATTCAAAACAAAAATAATTCGTTCACAGAAAGTGTTAACCCTGCGTTGCGGCGTGATTCCCTATATGAAGATTGTGGGTCCTTGCTGAAAGATATGGATGGAGATGGAGATAATGATCTGATCGTCGTTTCCGGCGGGAGCTCATTTAATCAAAATGATCCAAATTACATGAGCCGGTATTATGTAAATGATGGGAAAGGTACTTTCACCCGGGTGCTTGATTTTCCAATCATTCGGACGAATGCAGGTGCAGTCCTGGCCATTGATTATGATAATGACAATGATCTTGACCTCATCATCGCAGGCAGAAGCACTCCCGGAAGGTTTCCCGAATTTCCAAGGAGCTATTTGCTTCGGAATGACAAAGGAAAGTTTATGGATGTCACACATGAGATATTTCCTGATCTTGAAATGCTTGGGATGATATCAGACATCAAATCAGGCGACCTCGATGGTGATCAAAATCCTGAGATCGTATTTGTTGGCGAGTGGCTTCCGATTTCTGTATTCAGCTTTAATAAGACAAAATTCGAAAATAAAACTGTGGCTTTAGGCCTTGACAAAACATCAGGGTGGTGGAAATCTGTTCTTCTCACCGATATGGACAATGATGGAGACCTCGACATGTTTGCCGGCAATATTGGCAAGAATAACCGCCTGGTAACCAGTGAGCTTTATCCTGTAACATTGATATCAAAAGATTTTGATGGCAATGGATCACTTGATCCTGTCGTGTGCTTCTATTTTAATGGCCAATTATATCCATACCAGGGAAAGGATGCCCTGATCGGGCAGATACCGAAATTGAAGAAAAAATTTGTCCGGTATACCTCGTACGCATTTGCTTCCATCAATGATATTTTCACATCCGAAGAGCTTAAAGGCGCTACTATGCTCAAGGCTAATACATTTCTGACATTATACCTGGTGAATGAAAATAAAAAATTCGTACCCCATCCATTACCCTACCAGGTTCAATTGGCTCCTGTGTTTGACATGGTTGCTGATGACTTTAATAACGATGGAAAAAAAGATATCCTGATGGCAGGAAATTTTCTTTATTCGGAAACAGAGACCGGAGAAATGGATGCAGGTAATGGAACACTTTTGTTGCAAAATAACGATGGTTCTTTCCGTTTTGTACCTAATACTGAGCATGGTTTCTGGGCGCAGGATGAGGTAAGGGAATTAAAAGAAATTTCACTCGCAAATGGAGACCGCGCTATTCTGACTGCCAACAACAGAGGTCCAATTCAGATGCAAGCAATTAAGAATGTGGTTCATCATGAAGAATGATTCCAGGATATGGATGGATTATTTACAATTCATTCTTACTTCAATAAAAAACATTAAACAACAGCTAATGAATAACTGCTTTCTTATTATGGTTTGCTTTTCTTTTTTTCTAAGCTGTCATAAAAATGCAGATCCTCCTGCAGTGAATCAAGTTCATTCAGAAATCAAAGCTAAATTTTCTCTACTGTCACCTGAAGAGACAGGAGTTGATTTCTCCAATTATTCGATTGATTATAAAGAGGATTATACGTATAATATTTTTACCTACGAATACATGTATAATGGTGGAGGTGTGGCTGCAGGCGATGTCAATGGAGATAGTCTTCCCGATCTTTATTTTACATCGACATTCGGATCCAATAAGCTATATCTCAATTTGGGCCATTTTAAATTTATGGATGTCACGGATAAATCCGGCGTCGGAGCTAAGGTTGGGTTCAAAACTGGAACAACGATGGCCGACATTAATGGTGATGGCCGTCTCGATATTTTTGTTTGCAGGACAAGCTTAATAGACAATGGTCAGAAGTCAAATCAAGTATTTATCAACCGGGAAAACCGGATGGAAAATGGTGTGGCCATCCCCATATTTGAAGACCAGGGTAAAGCATTGGGATTGGATGATAACAGCAATACAAATCATGCCTGTTTCTTTGATTTCGACCGGGATGGTGACCTGGATGTATTCCTGCTCAATCACCGGCTTGATTTGTCAAAGGCTACGTCCTTAAGATTAAAACAAGAAGCGGACGGTTCGATCACGAGGATTACAACTCCATCTACTCCTTATGAATCCAACAGACTATACAGGAATGATCATGGCAGGTTTACTGAAATGAAATCAAACGCCGGCCTGGAGTCGTCCGCTTTTGGTTTGAGTGTGACGGCAGCGGATATTAATCAGGATGGCTGGATGGATCTCTATGTTGCAAACGATTATATCGAACCGGACCGGATATATATAAATAATAAGGACGGAACTTTTACCGACCGATATAATGAATATCTCAAACATTCCTGTCAGAATGCTATGGGCTCTGATGTAGCTGATATCAACAATGATGGATTGGTGGATATTATGGTGATGGACATGAAGTCGGAAGATCCGATCCGGTATAAAACATTGATGAATGGCATGCAATATGACAGATATAATCTTCTTATTCAATATGGATATGGCAGACAAGTAAGCAGGAATGTATTACAGCTTAATAACGGCAGTAATACTTTTAGTGAGATTGGACAATTTGCAGGAATAGCTACTACTGACTGGAGCTGGGGATCATTAATTGCGGATTTTGATAACGATGGATGGAAAGATGTCTATATCGCAAATGGCTACAGAAGGGATGTCACTAATTTTGATTATATGAATTTTGTGAGAGATTCTCTTGACCGAACGGGTGGTCTCACACCTCGCCGGTTTCCGGATATCAATGTAGTGCTCAATCTGATTCAGGAGCAGAAAATCCAGAATTACCTTTTTATCAACAATAAAAAATTAGCGTTTGCCGATGTTACGAAACAAGCGGGAATGGATAAAATATCTTTTTCGAATGGGTCAGCATTTGCAGATCTTGATCGCGATGGTGATCTGGATCTCATTGTTAATAATATTCAGGATCCGGCTTTTATATACCGGAATGACATCCAAGGCAATCACTGGTTGCAAATCGATGTGCAGCAAAAGAAAGGAAATACCGACGGTATCGGTGCAGTGGCAGATATTTATTCAGGCGATCTTCATCAAACTGAACTGCTGATTACGAATAAAGGATTTTTTTCTAGCTCAGAACCTATACTGCATTTTGGATTGGGTACGCTTACATCGGTTGATTCGATCATTCTGCAATTTCCCGAGGGCACAAAAGAAATTATGAAATCGGTTCAGGTTGACAGGCGGATTATCTGGAAAACAGGAACCGGGACACCCTACAAAGGGTATCCGAAATCAAAACCATCAATCCTCTTTACAGAAGCGTCAAAATTGCCAGGATGGGTGCACCAGGATAATGTTTTCGTTGATTTTAAAAGAGAAAAATTATTGCCATACATGTTATCTGCAGAAGGTCCTTGCATTTCAACAGGCGATGTGAACGGAGATAAACTGGAGGATATATATATGGGCAATGGGAGCGGATTTGCAAAAGCGCTTTTTTTCCAAAACAAGAATGGTTCTTTTACTGAAAGTGTTAATCCTGTATTCAAAATTGATCTTATTTATGAAGATTGCGGATCTGTGATTGCCGATATGGATGGAGATGGAGATAATGATCTCATTGTTGTTTCCGGTGGAAATTCATTCAATGTCAATGATCAAAACTATCTGAGCCGGTATTATGTGAATAATGGTAAAGGCTCATTTTCGCGATCTCTTGATTTTCCAATCATTCGGACGAATGCGGGTGCGGTACTAGCCGTTGATTTTGATCATGACAAGGATTCGGATATCATCATTGCCGGAAGAGATGCACCTGGCAGGTATCCTGAATATCCCAGAAGCTTTTTATTACGAAATGACAAAGGAAAATTTGTGGATGTCACACATGAGGTATTTCCCGGACTGGAAAACCTCGGTATGATATCTGATGTAAAAGCAGGGGATCTTGATGGAGATCAAAACCCTGAAATTGTTTTTGTTGGCGAATTTCTTCCTATTACCGTTTTCAAATTTGATGGAAAAACTTTTAAGGATGTCACTGCGACTTTTGGTTTAGAAAAAACTTCAGGTTGGTGGAAATCGGTTACGTTGGCGGATATGGATAATGATGGTGATCTTGATATCATTGCAGGCAACATTGGACTGAATCACAGATTAGTGACTTCGGAACTTCATCCCGTCACACTGATCACCAAAGATTTTGATGGAAATGGTTCATTAGATCCCATCCTTTGTTTTTATTTCAATAATAAATTATATCCTTATGCAGGAAGAGACGCTATAATCGGGCAGATTCCAAAGCTGAAGAAAAAATATGTCAGGTATACCCCGTATGCATCCTCGACGATCAATGATATCTTTTCGAATGCAGATCTGGAAGGAAGTACAACTTTAAAAGTGAATACATTCCAAACCACCTATTTGGTGAATGAAAATAAAAAATTTGTTACTCTTCCACTACCTTACCAGGTCCAGTTGGCTCCGGTGTTTTCTATTCTTGCAGAGGACTTCAACCACGATGGCAAGAAAGATATTTTGATGGCCGGAAATTTTCTTTATTCAGAAACGGAAACAGGTGAATTGGATGCAGGGAATGGTACGTTATTGCTGCAAAATGCCGATGGTTCTTTTCAATATGTTCCCAACAGAGAACATGGTTTCTGGGCTCAGGATGAAGTCAGGGAATTAGATTTTATCACCATGGCTGACGGAAAGCAAGCTATAGTGACCGCCAATAATAAAGGGCCTGTTCAATTTCATTTAGTTACGAAAGCAATGCCGGATGAAGAGTGAAGCTTTGGTGCAGTCAGATCCTTTAAGAGGGGGGGTTGCTCCGTCGACCACGCATCTTTCCAAAGAAGTTTTGGAGCTATCGGATTTTATCAAGGACAAATCAAATTCGCTGGTTGACCGCCTTGAATCATATGAAGATATCATG
>JBDSPM010000508.1:0-3871 GCA_039930325.1 Saprospiraceae bacterium | reverse complement strand
AACTGTTAGCTGAGAATTTGAATATTCCATTTTATGATGGAGATGATTTTCATCCTGCAGAGAACAAACAAAAGATGCAGTCAGGTATACCGCTGAATGATGAAGATCGGTATCCGTGGCTGACAAGTCTAAATGCTGTGGCAAAGGAATCTGTCGAACAAAAGGGATGTGTTATAGCATGTTCGGCCCTAAAGGAATCGTATCGCAAAATTCTCATGCATGGCGTTGCTGATCTTGTTCATTGGTTTTTATTGGAAGGAGAATTTGATCATATTAAGAATCGTCTACAGGAGCGTCAAATGCATTTTATGCCTGCCCTTCTTCTTCAATCGCAATTCGATACGCTTGAAATTCCATCCTATGCCATGCATATATCAATTGATGCAGAACCTGCAGATATTGTAAAATCCATAATCAACGAACTTGAATATTGAACTATTATTGGCGGTGCTGGCAGGCATTGCGATATTGCTTTTACTCATCTTGCTAGTGAGATTGCATGCTTTTCTTGCTTTGCTCATTGCAAGCGTGACGGTAGGTCTGCTTGCCGGAATGAATGGAGCCCAAATAGCAGATACGATCCAGAAAGGCATGGGTAGCACTTTGGGTTTTGTGGCCACGATTGTTGGGCTGGGTGCTATGTTCGGATCTATACTTGAAGCTTCAGGTGGCGCTGAAGCTGTAGCAAAATCTTTAGTATCGCCGGATCAAACGCAGCGTGCACCTTGGACCATGATGATCACCGGATACATCGTATCTATACCTGTTTTCTTTGATGTTGGATTTATCATACTGGTGCCGCTCATATATGGGTTGCAACATCGAAGTGGAAAATCTATTCTTGCATTTGCCATACCCTTGTTGGCTGGTCTTGCAGTGACGCATGCTTTTGTTCCTCCTACTCCAGGACCTGTTGCAGTGGCCGGAATACTTGGTGCTGACATCGGTACGGTGATATTGATTGGATTGATTACGGGAATTCCGGCGGCTATTGTGGGTGGGATTATTTGGGGAAAATTTATTTCTAAACGCATTTTTGTAGCGGCACCTGAAGCAAATGAAAAGATAACCGAAACCAACGTGCCGCCAGTCTGGATGTTTATGCTTTTAATTATCGTTCCGCTGGTTTTGATCATTACAGGAACGATCATTGATACGCTTGTAAAAAACGGTGCGCAAAATCTTGAGCAGTTAAAAAAAATATTTGATCTGATAGGTCACCCTTTTGCTGCGCTGATCATTGCAAATTTGTTGTCGTGGTATTTGCTCGGCATTCGTCGTGGAATGAGCCGCGAAAAATTATTGCAAATCACGACGCGTTCGTTGACACCGGTGGGAATGATCATATTGCTGATTGGAGCAGGAGGAGTATTCAAGCAGGTGCTCGTCGATACAGGAAGTGGAGAGATGTTGGCCAGGTCGATAACTTCACTCGGTATCCCGCTCTTTCTTTTTGCGTTTATCACTGCGGCTATTATCCGGATACTTCAGGGATCAGCGACTGTAGCCATGATCACTTCCGCGGGATTGACAGCGCCATTACTGATGGGAACAGGATTGAGTGAAATTCAGCTAGCTTGTGTGGTGATTTCCATTGCAAGCGGTGCTACATTTATGTCACATGTCAATGACAGTGGTTTTTGGCTGGTCAAGCAATATTTGGGTCTGACAGAAAAGCAAACTTTTCAATCATGGACGGTGATGACGATGATTGTGGGGATAGTTGGATTGTTGGGTTCAGGATTGATTTATTATTTACTGTAAGCATTGTGCCTGGAAGATGTGTTTAGAAAGTTTAGACACTGTGCCTTCAGCTCATTCTCCTTGAAATCATCAAAGCCCCTTTTCCCGCAATTTTACAAAAATACTGCGAGCTACCAAAGCATCGTGGGCTGAAAATATTTCCAAAAGATAATTGCCATTTGGAATCTCAGAAATATCTAATCGAATGGTTTGTTTCCCTTCCGGCAACAATTGTTTTTTATCTAACACGGTAGTAAGCTTTACAGCATCCGAAATTACAAAACGAAAAGATCCGGTCTCTTTTATATCAATGAAGAGTGGCCAACTATCCTGACTGACAGTAGTTGGCGCAGCAAGTAAAATATTGTCACCCGATACGATTTCAGATAAATATTCAAAGTGAACAAAAAACATTTCGTTGAATACATAAGGCCCCCAGGGTATGTTGACAGGTTGTTCGGACGGATTGCAAAGATTATCCGAGGTATTGTCGTAAGAGGCCAATGCATGTATCACGGTCCCTTTGGGAAGAACAATAGGAGAAGTCAAATGATAGGTCTGCCTCCAATTAAGATTCCAGTCTTTTATTTTTAGCAGCTTTATAGGATCGGGTTTACCCGGGGCTATGGCATAAACTTCCCATGACCGACAAATCAGGTTTGCCTGCGGCGTGAGGCTGAGAATTTCCATGGTATAGGGTAGAGTGTAGCTCGCATGGAACATCTTTTTTGTGTTAGCCGGAATGAAAAGCGAGTCATTTACGAGACAGTATGGATTAATTAACGGAGCGGTACTTATCTGGCGATTACTTTTATTTTTTGAAAAATACAATTTGACAAAAGATGAATCTTTTAATGGCCTGCCCGTAGGACCATATTGAATATGCAATATCAGCTTGCTGTTCTTTGGTAAAAATTTAGCAGACCCTTCGGAAAAGTAGGTAGCCCCTTGCTGGAGAGACCAGGTATACCAAAACGGTTGATCAGGCACTAATCCTAATCCGCCAAACACATTAAATCCATAACGCGGATCCCAGGCATCCAATGCAACAAATTTATCAGAGGTCTCAACAGAAATGATTGCACTGCGAACAATTTTTTTATTACCCGGAACAAATTCAATTCCATCAATCCATGTATCTTCCTTCAAATGGGTTGACAAAACAAAGGCTTGGTATTGCTCTAAATAAATTCCGTATTGCTCGAAAGATTCTTTCATCGGAATGACTAAATCTGGAGCTCTAATCGCAGGGTCCTTTTTAATCAGAGCGGTTAAATTCTGCATGGAATTGATGCCTTCCTTCATGTTTGATGATACCCAGGCCTCTATTAGGTTAATTTCTTCCTGTGACAGGGCTTGTTCATTTGCAAAATGATTATACTGCGGATCTGCATACCCGGGTGGCATCAATTTGATTGAGGTCACGTACTGCAACATTTTTCCATAAGGCGCCACCTCTTCATACGTGGTCAATGGCATGGGACCTATCTCTGCAGCCTGATGACAATGCACACAATTTTTTTGCAAAATTGGCTTAATGTCGTGATGATAGGTGATCTCTTGTGTATATACACGAGTCAGAAACAATAAATGGAAAACAAGAAATAAATAACTACGGGTTTGCATTCATTGTTATATAGCAGCCTATTGCCATTGGCCATGGTTGTGAAATTGCATTTCCGTCCACGAGAGTTGAGAGAGCATTATCAAGATCATTTTTTATAGCGCTGTGCTTCATTTTTCCAGGGGCATAGAATGCGCTGTTGATCCTTCCCCGGTATACGACCTGACCGGTCTCATCCGTGATGATAGCCTCCGGTGTGATACTTGCACCCAACTTCGATGCCAGCTTCTGTTCATGATCAAGCAGGATGTCAAACGAATTCAATTGATAATCTTTTTTGAAGAGCTGTGCTGTCGTATAGGAACTGTTCTTCAGGGGGAAGACGGCATGGAAAGAAACATCGTCAGCATATTTAGTTGCTATTGTGCTTAGTGGTTTCGCCATGTAGACTGATACCGGACATTCTTCCGCAAAAAACACATAAACATTCCAGCGTTTTTGCGCACTTGCAACTAAAATCAGGCTAAAAAAAAATATTGCTGTTAAAAGGAATGATTTCATAAT
>JBDSPM010000507.1:0-2851 GCA_039930325.1 Saprospiraceae bacterium | reverse complement strand
TTCAAGCGATGCCTCCACATTCATCACGAAGAGATATAATATTTCCTTGCGGGCAAAAACAAACCAGGCTGTGCAGTGGCAGCCTTCTGCATGGCCTGTCCTCAATCAGGAATATTCTTCACCGGATATTTCTCATCTTATTCAAAACATCATTGATCAGCCTTCATGGATCAACGGAAATGATCTTGTCTTGATCATGAAAGGCACAGGCTTGCGCAATTCATGGAGCTATGATGGTGATCCCATGAAAGCCGCTGAGCTTACGATAACCTTCAGTGATTTCTGTCCTGAAAATGGGATTCTTTATGTAGATCAAAATGCAACCGGCTTGCAGGATGGCTCATCATGGTACAATGCGTACAGATCTTTTGAGCAGGCACTGGATCACGCCTCTCATTGTCCGGGTATTGCACAGATATGGATAGCGGATGGAACCTACTCTCCGTATCAGGATGTGGACAGAAGTGCAGGATTCACGATCTCGGCAGGATTAAATGTGTATGGCGGATTCCAGGGAAATGAAACGAATATTAACCAGCGTATTGACGGTATGTATCCGACCATTTTGAGCGGCGACATCGGAACCATCAGCAATACTTCTGATAATTTATACCACGTGGTGACGATCATTGGGGGAAATATTTTGCTGGATGGCCTCACTATTATGGGTGGCCTGGCCAATGGAGGTACTTTGCCATTACAAACCGGTAGCGGTATCTACAACCAGGGTATTTTGACCTGCCGACAGGTGACGCTCCTGAGCAATTCTGCGCCATCATTCTATAATGCAACCGGAAGTCAGCTCATTTCAACGGGAATTGTTCAGGTTAAGCCATAATGAAATTAATTAGCGTCAATTAGCGGCGAAAGAAGTGTAGTGAGCATTTAGTGAATTGAGTTCTGACAGTATTTGAAGAATCCTTGGATTTGGCACGATTTTGTGACTACCCCTGTGGAACAGCACTGAAATTTCCAGGATATTTCTAAATCTCAATCACTTTAGAAAAAAATTACCCGGAAATAAAGTAAATTACGCATTAAATGTTTGTGTAATGTGTTAATTATTTGGTAGTTTTGGCCAGACCTTCAAATGAATTGACTGAAGGACCTGATGGTAACAGTATATTTCTAACTTTGCAATCGTTTTTGCCCCCTGAAGCTTGCCCTTATGAACATATCAAGACTTTTCATTCTCCTAATATTCATATGTCTCACACAGGCTTTGAATGGTCAAAGCATTCTGTCCCGTGTCACCTTTCCTATCAATGATCACCAAACCTCCCGCGACCTTGCAAAAGCCGGTATCGATCTGAGTCATGGTCATGGCAAAAAAGGAGTTTCATTTACAACCGAATTAGAGGGATATGAATTAGCCAAAATAGATCAGTTAGGGATCCATTACACAGTAGATATACCCAATCTTTCAGTTTACCGCCAGCATGGTAATCATCCTATGCGCAATCCGCTTCTCAATTGCCAGGACAATCTTTTTGATAATGTCGTTCCGAAAAATTTTGAGCTTGGAAAAACGGGCGGCTTTTTTTCCATGTCTGATGTGATTGACAACCTGGACATCATGCAGTTCCTGTATCCGAATCTCATTTCAGTCCGGAAGCCCATAGGTAATTTTAAAACATGGCAAAACAATAGCATCTTTTCAGTGAAGATTTCAGACCATCCTGAAGTTGATGAAGATGAGCCTGAAATTCTCTACACAGGATTAACGCATGCACGCGAGCTCGTCAGTGTAAGCCAGAATATTTATTACATGTGGTACCTGTTGGAAAATTATGATAAAGATCCAGTGGTCAAGCAAATCGTAGATCACACAGAACTCTACTTTGTCCCGGTCATGAACCCGGACGGACTCAATTACAATATTGCCGGCTATGACCAGGTGAAAGATGTGTTCACCCGCAACCTTCGAAAGAATATGCGCGACAATGATGGTGATGGTGAATTCAATCCCGAAAATGATGGCGTTGACCTCAACAGGAACTTTGGATATCGGTGGGGGTATGATAACGAGGGATCATCCAATAATATGGGTAGCAGCACCTATCGCGGACCTTCAGCCTTTTCAGAACCTGAAACAAAAGCAATTCAATATCTGTGTTTCACACATGATTTTAAAATCGCGTTGAATTATCATTCATATGGAAATCTCCTCATCACACCCTGGGGATATGAAGATGTCAACACTATTGATTCAACGATATTCGAGCACTATGGAGAATTGCTTACCCAGCAAAACAAATTTGTATACGGCAGAGGCCTTGAGACGGTTGGGTATGTAAGCAATGGTGATTCAGATGACTGGATGTACGGAGAAATGGGTACCTATTCCATGACACCTGAAGTGGGAAATGAAGACGATGGCTTCTTTCCTGCAAAAGACAGAATCATTCCACTCTGCAAATCCACCATAAAAATGAACCTGCTTGCTGCAAGACTGGTAAACTCGCTAATTTCGATCACTGACGAAACTCCTAATTACATTGAGGTTGGAGTAAATCCTTTAAATCTTGAATTGAAGAGGTATGGTCTTCTGGATGGCGATGTCACGATTGCTTTTAATTCATTAAGTCCATTCATCACCAAAGTACCGGATGCCTTCATACTTAACCTTCAAAAATTTGAACCTTACCAGCGAGATCTAAGCATCACGGTGGCTCCGGGAATAGCAGGTGGCGAAGCAGCAAAAATCGAAATACTCTGTCAGCAGGGTGAATATATTTTCAGGGATACCCTGACAAAAATTCGTGCTGATTTTTTCACACTTATTGAGGATCAGGGAGATATGGCTAACTGGGACACTAGTCTTGGCCAGCATTGGGGCACCACTACAGAA
>JBDSPM010000506.1:0-6384 GCA_039930325.1 Saprospiraceae bacterium | reverse complement strand
CTCTGCATCGATGCAGGAAATTCTGCCACGCTCAAGGAATGGATCAGTGAACTAATGCATACATTGCAAAAGATATACTGACCGACTGATGTCTACGCTTAATTTATCGGGAACCGGTGTTGCACTGGTGACTCCATTCAAAAAAGGAGCAATTGATTTTCAATCATTATCATCGCTGATTGATAAGGTCATCGAGGGTGGGGTAGAGTATATCGTAAGCCTGGGCACCACCGGCGAAGCAACCAGCCTGACGGATGAGGAACAAAATGCTGTCATCAGGTACACAGTTGAAACTGTTGGCGGAAGAGTGTCTGTAGTTGCAGGACATTTTGGTGGAAACAATACCGCGTCCTTGTGTGAAAAACTTGCTTCATTTGACACAACAGGTATCTCTGCGATCTTATCCAGCAGCCCCGCTTATGTAAAACCTTCACAGGAAGGGATTTACAGGCATTATATGGCTTTGGCTGAAGCATCCGCTTTACCCATGATTATTTATAATGTTCCGAGCCGTACGGCATCGAATATTTCTGCAGGTACTCTGTTGCGCCTGGCAAATGATTCAAAAAAATTCATCGGCGTCAAAGATGCCTCTGCTGATCTGCATCAGGCTGCGGCGATAGCAAGATTTGCACCATCACATTTTACGTTGATATCAGGAGATGATCCTTCAGCATTGTCATTAGTTGCGAATGGGGGCAAAGGTGTTATCTCCGTGATAGCAAATGCTTATCCTGAATCTTTCTCAACTATGATTCGAAATGCACTCTCCGGAGAATGGGGCAAAGCACGACATATTCATTATCGCCTGCTTGACCTTCATCAATGGCTTTACATCGAGGGCAATCCTGTTGGAATAAAAGAATCGCTTGCCTACAAAGGCTGGTGTGGATCTGAATTACGATTGCCGCTTGTTGAAATCAGTGATTCAAATAAGAAGAAGCTGCATGAAGCGATGGATGCGGTGAAGGGAATGGGGTGAAAAGGCAGGGAGCATGGGGCAGGGAGCATGGAGAATCGTAAGCAGAAGCAATACATTATTGGCAATAGAAATTTCGAAATTTTCTTGGCGCCTTTACATCATTGCGAGACATTCAATTTACTTATTTATAAGATAATTTTTGATTAGAACCTGAGGATGCCGGATAAGAGAATACTGATTGCTGCTAATAATGAGAAATGGATGCAGGGTGACAATACTGGATTTAATTTTAATTGCATAGTAACATAACACCTTAATTTTTGTAATTTACAGGTATTATTTGAATAAAGTGCATTACTCAATATGTCATTTGAGACCCTGTTTCTGGGATCAAAAAGGGCAAGTTGAATGGATATTTTTTTTGAAGCTGCTAATAAATTTCACTTAGCCATGTTAAAACAATCTTATTTCCTCATTATAACTTTCACTTTTACAGCAGCCTTAGTTTTTGGCCAATCCGGCACACTTGATGCCTCATTCGGAAATAATGGTATTGTCATAACTGATTTTAACAATCGGAATGATAACCTGTATTCCATGGAGATACTGCCCGATCAAAAAATAATTGCCATCGGTGAGACAGATTCGCCCGGTGGCATCGGAGCATTTTTAGCTTGTAGATATAATACGGATGGTTCACTTGACATTGATTTTGGGGAAAATGGATTTTTTAATGTTATTCTCTCCGGTGATGTTTTCTGTCGGGCATCAGCCCTCCAGCCTGACGGCAGAATTATTCTCGCCGGCACAATTTATCATACAAATGACTCCACATTGCTTGAGGAAGAGGATTTTGTATTGATCAGATTAAAAGAAAATGGCATACTTGACAGTACGTTTGGGGTTTATGGTATTGTGACAACCAATCTTGCTGGGAATTCATATGAAAGATTAAAGGAGGTTTTCCTTCAAAATGATGGAAAGATTCTGGCAGCCGGTGATGGATTTAATGACCAAGTTGGAGCCTTTTATGGTATGGTACGATATGAATCTAGCGGACAGCTTGATACAACCTTTGGGAACAAAGGTATCCAAGTGATTTGGGAGCAATTTATCGTACAAACTCTTAAACTACAAACTGATGGCAAGATTCTTTTGGGTGGGTATGGGGGTTTCGGCCCTTCAGACGATTTTGAATTACGTCGATTTGAACAGGATGGTCAACTTGACAATTCGTTTGGGCAAGGAGGCGGAGTTCACACGGACCTATCCGGGCAAAGTGATTATGTAGATGGAATAATTGTTGAACCAGATGGAAAAATCTTCGTATCCGGCGGTGCGAATCTTACTGGAGGGACAACTGATCTGGCTTTTGCCAGATATAATAAGGATGGAAGTCTTGATAAGAGTTATGGAAATAATGGTTTTGAAATTATTTCGTTAGGGCCCCTATCCAACGTATTTGATATGGTAAGACAGCGAGATGGAAAGTATGTATTATGTGGAAAGTCAAATCATTTGGATGGACTTATGCACTTTTTACTCATTCGAATCAACCATGATGGAGGGTTAGATACTACTTTTGGAAATAAAGGAGTAGTCTTTACTGATTTAGATGGTGCTACAGAATTGGCAAGAGCATTGGTAATTCAAGATGATAATAGCATCGTATTGGGCGGAGCCAGTCAGGCACCAAATTTAAATTTTGATTTTTCTCTTGCCAGATATATTGTGGATGATGTTGTTACGTCAAAGGATTATAATTATAAAACCTTATCATTTTTGATTTCTCCCAATCCCTGTAAAGAATTTATTTCATTTAATGTTGATGGGAGTACTGATGCATATCATTGTATCGTATATGATATGTCAGGCTGTGTAGTTATGGATGAAATCTTTCATACAAATACAGAAAGTAAACTGAAGGTTGACACTAACCTTCTCATAAATGGATATTATACCATTCTTTTGGAAATTAAATCAATGAAAGGGTTAGCTTCTTTTGTGGTAGAAAAATGAAATCGGACTGAAAGTGCTTCTATAAACAATTAACAAACAGCCAATTATTACTGCAGAAAAGGATAAAATACAACCTACACTTATACAAAAAAAGTGAGGCGAAGCGCTGTATATGCGATGAGAGAGTGTAACATAGATTTGATAATTAGAAATGTTTTAGAATTTGGTAGGCAATTTTCGGTGAGTAATTTAACATCTCTTGAACGACAATTATTTGTAAAATCAGTAAATCTTTAGTAACTATTCACCTCAAATCTAAGGAAAACGATATAGGATAGTACATATTATAAATAATAGTTATATTTGGCCTACAAGGTCTATAATCATTGACACACAAGGAACGGTACGAAATATATGAACGGCGTATAGCTGAGCTAGAACACCTGGTCGAGGAGTTACGGGAAGAAATCCGACGATTGAAATTAGGCTCTACCAGCAGGAATAGTTCTTTGCCACCAAGCAAGGATTTGAAACGATCCAAACCTCTGTCATCTACCCGTGAAAAGAGCAATCGAAAAAGAGGCGGACAACCTGGTCATGAGGGAAAATATTTAAAGATGCGTCAGGAGATTGATGCTGTGCAGGATCATAGTTCTGCTACCTGTATGCAATGTGGTACTGATTTATCCTTCATTGAAGGATGCATAGAACAAAGGGGACAAATACTGGACATTCCGCCGGTCAAAATAAAAGTAACAGAGCATCGGCAGATAGCGAAGGTGTGTCCATGCTGTCATTCGATCAATAAAGGCACACTTCCCGGTACACTGGATTATTGTCAGGTACAGTATGGTGATCATATCAGGAATCTGATTGTATACATGAATGTGTACCAGTTTATTCCGGTGCAGCGGATACGGGAGATGCTTTTTGAAATATATGATTGTCAGGTGAGTACAGGGTTCATCAAAACCTGCATAGAGCAAAAAGCAGATGAACTACGAAGTGGATATTGTAAAATCAAAGAAGCTATCCTCCAATCCCCATGCGTAGGTTCGGATGAAACAGGATGTAAAATCGAAGGGGAAAGAGAGTGGATGTGGATTTGGTGTACAAATCGATTTTCATATATCACCCCCAGTAAAAATCGAGGATACCAAACAATACAAGATGTATTGGGGGAGGTGATGCATAATTTTACATTAGTAAGCGATTGTTGGGCGAGCCAATTGAAAACCATGTGCATGAAGTTTCAATTATGCATGGCTCATTTGATAAGAGATTGCAACAAGCTTATCGATTTTTATAATTCGAGATGGGCAATGAACTTGAAAACTTTATTTCAGGAAATTGTGGATTTGTCAAAGGAGGCCAATCCCCCTCCAAAGAAATTAAAAGCGATTGAAACCCGGTTGAATCTTTTGTTGAGTGCAATACTTAACCAACGAAGCCGGCAAATTCAAACATTTCAAAAGCGGCTAATAAAATATCGTGAATCTATTACCACATGCTTATATGATCCGGCTGTGCCAGCCACAAACAATCAAAGTGAGCGAGGTATCAGAAATTTGAAAGTTAAGGAAAACGTAAGCAAATGTTTCAGATCCATGAAAGGAGCTGAAAGTTATGCAATCATTCGTTCCATCTTCAATTCAGCTATCCTGCAGGGCAAGCGACCTATGAATGCACTTATATCTCCGGAAATACTCTTTAATTGAGCTGAATAGTTACAATCTTTATTTATTAATTTATAAACTAATATGTTATGAAAAAATTTAAAAATAATTATTATCAAATCCCATTAAATATGGGCTCCATAAGAAGGATAGGTCATTTACTGTTAATATTGGCTTTTGCCATTTGTTACAGAGGAATTTCGGCTCAAATATCGGAATGTGCCGGGGTAGCGGATGACGAAACGTCTGATGCCTCAAGTATAACTGATCCGACACCACCGGAAAGTTGTTATCCTGATTTCACAGACCCCCCAGTCTATAATTTGGATAATTATGATCTTAAATGTGTTAGAATTAAGTTTCACTACTTAAATAACACGAATGATCCTAGCTTGGCGCCTAGTAATGCTTTTTATTATGATCTTTTAGAAAGAATTAATGCTGTATTTGCCCCGGGTAAAATTAGATTTACCATGGATGATAATTGTATACACGTAGCAGATCCTTTGATAATGGCGGATTATACTATAGATTCGCAAAAGGATGTTTTAAGCTTGATTGGAAAGGATGAATTTGATCATGATCCTTATGCAGTGAATGTATACACATTGCAAAAAATCTTCCTTACTACTTTTCCCGGACCACCCACTCAGGATCCAATTTATCAGTTTTGGGCAAATACATTCAAAACTGCTGTTGTAAGGTTGGATAATTTGCCTCTGATAATACATGAGCTTGGTCATACATTGGGATTGATTCATACGTTCGGTGGAGGGGATGGATTTGACCTCTCAAAGGACCCGACTATAATGGCACTTACTGATTGTAAATTGCAAGGTGCTACGATATTTAGCACATTGCGATGTACGAATTATGGTGACTTGGTTTGTGATACAGGATTGGATCCATGGGATTTGGATATAGGTCCTTCCCCAGCAGTTGCAGATGGGGTTAAAGATTTTCATAAGTGGGTTGATATCCAAACATGTTCCCAAAAGGAAGATTTACTTCCGGAATATAAGGATGCGTGTTTTGATTGTGCACATGAATGGGATATACCATCAAAAAACTACATGTCATATTATAGAACATGCAGGAGTGAATTTACAACTGGACAGTTTTGCAGGATGCATGATAAGTTGCTAACAAACGATGGAAGTGCAATCCTGATGAATTGCGCTGAGGATCCATATCTTAATTATTCAGTATGTACCGAAGCTGATTTTATCATAGATACTCCGGGCACTACGACGTGGTCAAATCTTACACAAACTTTATGTCCAGGACAAAAAATTGTCATTAGACCGGGGTCAAAACTAATACTTGATCATTGTATTTTAACTAGGCAAGAAACTAGTGGACCTAATTCCTCTTGCCCTGATTTATCATTTGAAACATTATGGGACGGAATATATATTGAGGGAAATCCTGGCCTAAATGTAAGTCATGGAATTTATGGCGAATTAGAAATTACGAACTCAACTCTTGAATATTCGAAAAATGGAATTCAGGCAATGAAAGGATTTCAGGGTATACGCATATCCTCATCTACTTTTCAGCATAATATGGCTCAGCTAAATTTGAGATATCCTTACACATACAGCTTACAATATGCGCAACAGGTTTATTTAAGTGAAAGTAATTTTATTGTGGGTGATCCAGATTTATCATTAACTCCATTATCTCCGGTTCAGATCAAAGTGATGGCGGGTAATCTGGTCTTTAAAGAGTGTACATTGACGAATCCTAATGAGGATATTGAAATGACAGGCATTCAGTCATTCAAAGGAAATCTGGCGATTATTAACGGATCAAAAATTGAGAATT
>JBDSPM010000505.1:0-2958 GCA_039930325.1 Saprospiraceae bacterium | reverse complement strand
AAGTTGAGGTAGGGATGTAAGATATGAGTTTTTGGAATTGACGATGGGTACAACTAAGGACTTGAGACAGGATCAAACTGAAGCTTTTCGGCTAAAAGCTTCAGGTACTTGTCACAGGTAAGACGATATAATCTTTTTAAAGCGAAAGATGTTGTTATGTGATATTTAAATAAAAACCGGCACCAAAAAGATTTTAATTTTACAATCCCAATGACCGATCTAGTAGATATTTCATCTTCAGCAGAAGAACAACTTGAATTTCACAAGATCAGAGAGCTTCTTGCCGGATATGCGAGAGGTATTCAGGGGCGAAATGCATGCCTTGAGCTTCATCCTACAACTGATATTGATGCCATTCGTCTTCGTTTCGATGAGGTGTTCGAGTATGCTGATATCTCCACCCTTTCTTCCCGCCTTCAGTTAAGTCCATACGAGGATGTGTCTATCTCCATCGAACATCTTGCCATAGAAGGTTTTGTTATTCCACAGGAGGATATTCATGAGATAGGAAAGCAAATGGAACAGGTCCGGCTGGTTCACCAGTTTTTCGAAAAGCCGGATTACAAAAGAGAATATCCTTCCATAAGTCAGTGGACTTCACAGAAAGCTAATCCTTCATCCTTGATTAAACAGGTCAGACGTATCATTGATGAAAAGGGAGATGTGAAGCCTGATGCGTCTCCTGAATTGCTTTCCATCTCCAGGGCGATGGAAGCCGAAGCATCTAAGCTTAACAGAGAATTCCAGAGATTAATATCACGCTACAAGGGAGAAGGATGGCTGACAGACACAGTGGAATCCATACGTTCCGGCCGAAGAGTGTTATGTGTTCAGGCCGAGTACAAAAGGAAAATAAAAGGTATCATTCATGATGAATCGACTACAGGACGTACTGCCTTCATTGAGCCTGATGTCATCGTAGAAATAAATAATAACATCATTGAATTTGAAGGCGATTTCAAAAAAGAGGTTTTGAGATTGCTGCGAGAACTCTGTCATTTTCTACGTCCTTACAAAGAAGATATTGAAATTATACACCGCTCCATCCACCATTGGGATGTAATACAATGCATGACTATATTGGGTAATGCATACAAAGGACAGCGACCAAAAATACAGAAGGAGGCGACTCTTCATCTTATACAGGCAAGACATCCCCTGCTATACATTAAAAACAAATCGAGGGGCAAAGCGGTGATTGCATTTGATCTCGTCCTCAATCAGCCGAACAGGCTGCTGATCCTTAGTGGTCCGAATGCAGGAGGAAAATCCATCCTTATGAAAGCGACAGGTCTCATCCAGGTGATGGCTCAATGCGGCATGATGATTCCCGCAGCTGGAGGCACGATCATCAGTGTAATGAAACGCATCTCTGTGGATATTGGTGATCAACAATCCATCGAAGAAGATTTATCTACCTATAGTTCCCGTTTGAAAAATATGAAGGCTACTCTGGCTACTGCGGATGAAGCTACATTGATCCTGGTGGATGAATTTGGTTCGGGTACGGATCCAAAAATCGGGGGCGCAATCGCCGAAGCAATCCTGGATACACTGGTTAAGCGAAATTCATTTGGTGTCCTGACAACACATTATCCGAATATTAAAATGTATGCCCATCGGACGAAAGGCGTGGTCAATGGAGCGATGATGTTTGACAAGGAACGCATCAGCCCAACCTACCAACTAAAAATCGGAAAGCCGGGAAGCTCATTTGCATTTGAAATTGCAGAACGGACAGGTTTGCCGGCTGAGGTGATTGATTATGCAAGAAAAAGCGCAGGAACCCAGACCGTTGAACTGGAGGATCTGATCCATGACCTTGATGATAAAAATCAAAAGCTTGAAAATGAATTGCGGCAGGTGAAGGACAGACAGCGAGAGCTGGATCGATTAATAGCGAATTACGAACAATTGAGACTTGATCTTGAGATTAAAAGGAAGCGTTTTAAAATTGACCAAAAGAAAGCATCATTGCAGGAAGTATCCCAATATAGCCAGGAAATGAATAAGCTGATCAGGGACCTTCGCAAAGAAAAAGATACAGAAAAAGCAAAGGAGCACATCGAACGCATCAAAGAAAAACAAAAAGGCTTCAGCACGGAAATCAAATCACTTGCTAATGATTTGATCGATGTCTCCGGGACTAAAAAGGATTTTAAAGTTGGAGAGCACGTCAGACTGAACTCCACCCAACAAGTAGGCATTATAGAAAGAATTGAAAAAAATAATGCCATTGTGCTGATCGGGCAGCTACAGATGACGATTCCTATTTCGGAATTGGTCCCGGCTAAAGCTCCGGTTGAAATTAAATCGCAACGAAGCCTTCAAACGGACGTAGTTGATTATACACGCTTTGAAAATGAGTTGGATATCCGGGGTATGCTACCAGAAGAAGCTACACACTACCTCGAAAGATTTATTGATGCAGCCTTTATGAGCAATCAATACCAAATCAGGATTGTGCATGGGAAAGGAACAGGGGCATTGCGCCAGTTAGTTGCCCGGACCATGAAAGTTTATCCTTTTAAATCAATTCAGTTTGCAGAAAAGAACCAGGGTGGGGATGGGGTGACCATTGGAATTATTTAAAAAGGGTAGAGGCTTGAGTTGTGAAAAGGAGCTATTTACTATTCCTTAACTATTTCCTGAAGCAGTATATTTTTTTAGTATGCACTGATATTGTTAAATTCACGCTTTATTAAAATCTTTCATATGGCCTGGAGGAGATTCAATGGCGAAAGAATCGAGGAAAATATCCTTGATGCTGTCCGATCAACGGTAAAGCGCGAAGTGGCAGATGGCTACCGCCTGAAAGTGTGCATCGGCACGGATTCACAGGTCCGAAGCACAGTCACTGAATATGCTACCGTAATTGTTTTCCTTCGGGAAAAAAAGGGCGGTTTCATGTTTATTCATAACGAAAAATCAGAGAAACAGGTAAGTCTTCGTGAACGT
>JBDSPM010000504.1:0-3329 GCA_039930325.1 Saprospiraceae bacterium | reverse complement strand
AATATTTGGTTCATCAGCTCTACCAAAGTCTCTACATACTGCTGGCGTTGATCAGGGTCTTCTATTTCCTTAGCATGCAATACCAGCTTTTGAATATTCCGCCCGTATTCCGGAAGAATAAGCTTTTCACGGCTTGAATTATATTCTAACGTTGTCTCTCCTTCGTTTGATCTCATCATCGCAAATGCGGATTTAATAAATTGTAAATGATTGTTTATGTATTTGCAAACCTTTCATAAGGCTGCATTTTATTTTTCCAGCAGTGAATTTTACTCCACTGTTACGGATTTTGCTAAGTTACGTGGCTGATCTACATTACATCCTCTCAGCCTGGCAATGTGATATGATAATAGCTGCGTGGGAATGACTGAAAGTAAAGGTGAAAAAGGCTCTGCCGTGCTTGGGATTTCAATGACATGATCAGCGAATTTTCGGATTTCCTTAGCTCCATTGGATACAATCGCGATCACGGTTCCCTTGCGAGCTTTAACTTCCTGGATATTGCTTAGAAGTTTGTCATACGCACTTTGATTTGTGGCTAAAACCACGACAGGCATATGTTCATCGATTAAGGCGATGGGGCCATGTTTCATCTCGGCGGCCGGATAGCCCTCAGCATGGATATACGATATCTCTTTAAGCTTCAATGCACCTTCCAAAGCCACCGGGAAATTGTAACCCCTTCCGAGATACAGCGAATTATGATAATCCGTCATCTCCGAAGCTATATACTTGATCTGATCTTCAACTTTCAGGGTCTCTGCGATTTGCTCAGGTATCCGGGCAAGCTCAGAAATGAGATTTCTATATCTTGAATTCGTTAATGTTCCTTTGCGGTGTCCAAGCCAAAGCGCAGCCATGCTCAGCAAAGTAACCTGACCGGTAAATGCCTTTGTGGACGCTACACCAATCTCAGGGCCTGAGTGTATATAGGATCCGGCATCAGTAAGTCTTGCGATGGAAGAACCTACTGCATTCACCACACCATAGATGATCGCTCCTTTGCTTTTGACATGTTCAAGTGCAGCAAGCGTATCAGCAGTCTCACCGGATTGGGAGATAGCCATCACGATATCGCCTTCCCTGATCACCGGATTCCGGTATCTCAGTTCAGAAGCATATTCAACTTCGACAGGTACTCGTGCGAGATCTTCAAAAAGATATTCGCCTATCAGCCCGGCATGCCAGGAAGTGCCGCAACCAGCTATGATAATCCTCTGGGCATTTTCGAATTGAGTCGCATACTCCTCCATTCCTCCAAGCTTCACCCATCCTTCTACATCATTCAATCTGCCCCGCATGCAGTCAGAAACGGTCTGCGGCTGCTGATGTATTTCTTTGAGCATGAAGTGTTCGTATCCACCTTTTTCAAGCTCCTCAATCTTCAATGATATCTCTTCAATCCGGGGCTTCTGAACCTGGTTCTTGCTGTTCTTAATCGTAACTCCATTGTGCCGGTCCAGGATAGCGATCTCATCATCCTTCATGTAGATTACTTTGTTCGTATATCTCACTATCGGTGTAGCATCAGATCCTATGAAGTATTCATTTTCTCCCATTCCTACTACCAGAGGGCTTTGCTTGCGGGCGGCTACTAATACATCCGGGTTTCGTCTATCAGCTATGACAATGGCATAGGCTCCGACTACTTTACTTAAAGCCATGCTCAACGCTTCTGGCAAGTCAAGGTTTTCTTTATCCTGGTAGGCTTCTATAAGATTGAGAAATACTTCTGTATCCGTCTCGCTCTTAAAAGTGTATCCATTTCGCAGTAATGCCTCTTTCAATACAGCGTAATTTTCAATTATCCCATTGTGAATCATCACCAGATTTCCATTATTGGAGACGTGCGGGTGAGCATTGATATCATTAGGCTCTCCGTGGGTGGCCCATCTTGTGTGGCCCATTCCTGCTGTAGCGGATAAAGTTTGATCACCTATGAAATCTTCGAGCTGGGATACTTTACCTTTTTTCTTAAACAGGGTCATGGTGGAGTTTAGCAATGCAACTCCGGCACTGTCATATCCGCGATATTCCAATTGCTTGAGACCTTGCATTAATACCTGATATGCAGGGCGATCACCAATATATCCAACGATTCCACACATACTATCTGAACATTAATCTAAGTCAACAATTTTGATGCCGGACAAGTCCTGAATTATTCCAGGGTTGGAGAAACATAATTAGGCTAATTAAGATTTGAAATTAAGCCCTTAAATAACTCAATTGATATTTACAATGCAGTATAATACACTCTCAGCCGGGGGGCATATAAAGGACTTCCCGGACCATATAGTATTGATCTTCCGGGTACATTCCCTTTGTCAATCGGGTTGAAATATATGATATTTTCCTTTTTCCCTTCGAAGATATCTTTGATCTGCGAGGTAACTTTCATAGAATACTTATACACCTTCGGCGGACCATCTGTAACCTTACGAGCAACACCTCCAAAAAATGACTCATAAGCAGTACTGTAATAATTTCCGGAGGTTCTGGCCAGGGCGATATTGACATCAAATGAATTCACGAGTGAAGTATCGGTAGCATATTGTGTCACCAGGAATGGTAAGGGTGGATATAAAGCCGGATCATCTCCATCAGGGAACGAACAAAATACCTCTAAATCAGCTTCATTGATGATCACATTTCCAAGATCCGATAAGCCACCTACTGTCATGGTAGTAGTTACACCCGACATGCCCTGAACGTACCAGTAGTCATTCTCCGGTTCAGGCGACAATGCAGCTTCTACAGGAGTGCCGGAATAATCGTTCTCCATATATACAGTCTTGACACTGGCTAAAGTGAATATAAACTTGAATTGCTTTTCCTCTGTGCCGCCTTTAGGGATATAATATACCGACATTCCACTGACAGCACTGACCAAATCAAAACCGAGCATCGTATTATTGACATTCGTCATTTTAATATAAAGGCCATTGAAATAATTTAGAAAACTATCAATGCGCCTATAAACACTACTGTCTTGTTGAGTCAAATCATTTAATAAAAGAGTTTGCAATGGAATCCTTACTACCGGGGCGATTTTAAAAGTATCCGTTGGCCTTTCGATAGTCACGCTATCCATTGGTCTCGGAATAAAAGTTTTTGATCCCAATAGTTCAGCACTGGTTTGAAAACGCTGATTGGAATAAAAGTTAGTATTAAAATCAGGCAACTCAGTCATTCGGTAAACCTCAATGGTCACGGGTTCTGACAAAGAGCCATAACTCCCCAACGTATCATATTTCAATTCTAAAACAATGGAATCCAATGCACCATCAATCAGTTCTGTACCCACCGTAGGGAGAAGAGGTTGTGCA
>JBDSPM010000503.1:0-13357 GCA_039930325.1 Saprospiraceae bacterium | reverse complement strand
TATGCGCCATAGAACAAGCAAGGAGATCACAACGCCCAGCACTATTCCAGACTTTTTGTTCTCAAGGGCTGCCAAACTAAGAACCACGATACCAAATAAGAGAGGGATAAGAAAAATAGATTTTCGTCCTATAGGGGCCATTGAACCTGTAACCACTTGATTGAACTGAATAACTGCAATCGTAGTGATAAACAGAAGGGCCATAAAAATAATCTGTGATCGGTTGGGCATAGATTTTCTGTACAGGCCCTGCCAGACAATCACCACAATCAAAAGCAGGATGAACAGCAGAAAAATGAGGGCAGTAAAATTTCCGAACCAACTTGCTCCATAAAGGAGGTTGACGAATAAGTCTATCAACATCATGAAGGGATTTTTTGATCCCCACCCGAATTCCCCGGATTTGGATAACATCTTCAGGGGGAAAATCAAAACCGGAACCAGGAAGACAGCATTGATCAACCAAATCCAAAAATGACGCAGGATGATATCGGGCTTCTTTTGCACTATAAGCCAAACCAACCAGCAAAGAGCAACTGCCATCCAGGGAACCAATGCAGTAAAATTACTTAGTATGGCAAAGGTCAAAGACATAGCTGCCATGACGAGCCATCGCCATTCCTGTTTTTCGATATACCTGAGCATACTATACATAGCCCACATGACACCGGATGCCATCATCCCGTAACCTCGGGCCAGGGAGAAAAAATCCAATAAATAAACATGAGCACAAAGCAGTACAAAGCCTGCAAACCTCAATACATTATTTTGGATGTACCGGGTACAAAATAATAATGCACAATACAGATAAGCAATGCCTGCTATCACATTGGGAAGCCGTAACGCCCAGGGCACATCCCCGAATAAAGTGGCAGTCCATTGAAGGAGCAGGGTATTAAGCCAGTGATTATTTGCGCTTCCCCAGCAAGCCGGATTTGAAACACAAGACCAGACGTTCAGATGACGGTAATTAAGCCATGTGCTCGCTTCATCGTGCGTGATCGGCATGGAGTACGATCTGTACATAATAAGGAAGGCCAGAGCTAAAAGGATGCACCACAAAAACCAAAGCTGTCTCATGCGTGAAAAGAATAGAGAGGTTTATTACACGAAAATAGTGATCAATAAACGGATCAATTTAAAAGATATCTTCCCTCCTGGCCATATTCAGACGAACACCAAACTGGAAAAGATTTGTTTTAAGATTACGGGAAGGCAGAGCACTTGTTTTATTTCGTGACAAATACTGAAGATCAACATACAAGCCGGAGGATATTTCATAATGAAGACCAAGCGTCCAAAAAACAATATTCGTATTGACGCCCTCCCCGATGAAATGACCATAATCCCCGGGACGATTAACATTGGGAACATTGATGTCGCTGCCATATGAAACACTATCTGCATCTTCTCCTTTATGAATTAGGTACAGGCTGCTTTCAAGTTTCAGGCGCTCGGTTGCTTTGTAATGAACGAGGCCAATCCATTCATTGAAGTTAGCGCCGAGGGGATGTGCAAGCGCCTGTCTGTAGTTTGAATAGCTCGCATTTTGGTTGTAATGTGAGTAGGTGTATGGCCGCACCTGGTTCCATTCAATTTGTGCATCAAGTGAATTAATGCCAAATGCATTGATATATTTTGCTCCAAGCTGATGACCGAATTTATTGCCCCACCAATCCAGGTGGCCATCGAGGATCCTGCTAATCTGAATATCATCAAGAATAAACTGGCCATACACCGAAATGATCTTCTTAATATTTGCCCTGGCATTGAATCCAAGCACCACATTGTCAGGTGAACCAATAGACCCTTCCACCGTGCGGTACAAAATGATGGGATTGAGATACTGCAACTCAAACTGATGACCCGCACGATCAAAGACGACGGCTTCAAAAAGACCAATCGAAAAATTCCGTCCGGGCTTAAAGCTTAAGTAATGCGCGGCGAGATATTTTTTTGGGACAGGCAGGTCCGTTCCTGAAATAGAATGAAAGTCGTCTGCGGCGAGCTCTGCAAAAATATTTTGATAATGAAACTTCCAGATGCGGGTATTAATCCTGAGAGAGAAGTAGGGAGTGGAGTAATCAGATAAAAATAAAGACCGTATCCCATCACCGATGAATTGCTGCCCGTGTCCAAGCTGGATTCCTATATATTTTCCCAGGTTCACACCTACGTAGGCCGTTGCCAAAAGATAATCGCGGCCATTTGAAATTTTCAGCAAAGAGCTTTCATACGTTTTATATAAGCCAACACCCGGAACGACTCCGGTCGAATCAGTATACTGGTTGATATAGTTCGGAAGCCTGACCTGGCTATCATATAGACTGGTATGGAAAAAAACATTTTTACCTATCGCACCGCGCAGGCTGAGACCTCTTTGATTGATAAAAGTGATCACACCTTCGTTTGTTTCCCGTCCTATGCCAAAATGAAGAAGTGGATCAATCCGCAAATAAAAATCCTTCACATCTACTTCATAAAAATGTGCGGGAGTGACATAAAATGTTTTCCAAAGTGGATGTTTGCTTAAGCGATAGCGCGGATGTCCGGGTATATCCTCAGCGTAATAAAATGTCTGTGTCGAATCGATAAAATGAATGGCTGAAGAAGAAGGGTTTACAAACTCATTATTCTGATCCCAAATCATCTGCATCTGATGTACCTCTTTGGACGAAGCTGCATAATGTGAAAAGGAGTCTGCAAGGACCACAAGATCACTCCGCCAATATGGAAAAAGAGAAGAGTGAAGCAAGGGGTCGCCACCACCGCTGAGGATAATCATCCTGTCATACTCCTGCCGGGCATCGTGATCCATGTCGGACAGGATATTTTGTCCACACAGTACACCTGAACACATGAGCAGAATGCACATGCTGAACAGAACATATTTGGTATAGATTCGCATTTACTGCTTAAAATTTAGTAGCCATTCCTTAATCGTATTGTCAAAAGTATTTGGGTCTTCAAACTGGACGGCTACAGGCAAAATATAAATAGGCAAAGAGAGGCTATTTAATAATTCACGATGAACATCAAGACGAACCGCATCCTTTTCAGTTGTCAAAATAATATTCTTACGATCGGCGGACATATTTTTAAAGTACAATTCTATGTTGCCGATATCAAAATTGGTGAATGAATGATGATCCTGGTATTCCAGCATCTTTACTTCACCGCAAATGGAATCTACATATTCAAGCAAATATTCTGTGCCTGCTATGGCCACCACCAGAAGCACATCAAGGTCATCATTTAATTCAAGACGCCCGGGCAGGCCATACATCCGGTAAGGATGACCGTAAATATATTTACTAAAAAAAACCTGCTGCTGAGCATTTTGTTTTACTTCATTTATAATTGATTCCATTTCTTCGGAAGGAATGACAGCCGGGCACTTCGTGACAATAATCATATCTGCGCGTCCGGCAGAATCACGCCATTCCCTAAGACGGCCTACCGGGAGCAGCCAATCCCGGGTATAGAGTCGATTGTATTCTGTGAGAAGAATGTTTAAGCCTGGTGTTACCTCACGATGTTGAAACCCATCGTCCATAATCACTACCTGTGTTTCAGGATTGGACCTCAGCAGAAGGGGGATGGCCAGGCTCCTGCTTTCCGCAACCACCACCAGGACATCAGGATACTTTCTTTTGAATTGTAGTGGTTCGTCACCAACCTGCAGCGCATCGTTTTGAGTAGCCACTTCAAGATAACCTGTCGTCTTGCGACGATAGCCCCGGCTCAATACTGCCAACCTGAGATGATCACGGAGCAGACGAATCAGATATTCGGTGTGTGGTGTTTTGCCTGTTCCGCCTACAGATAGATTGCCGATACTTATAACGGGAAGGCTAAAAGAAACCCCCTTGAGAAGACCGGAGTGATATAAACTATTGCGGATGGACACACCCAGGCCGTATAAAACAGCCAAAGGAAACAAGAGAATTTTCAATATCCACTGATCAACCATGTAGTCGGGCCGGGTTGGGGCAGGCAAAAATAAGAAGGTAAGAGCAGAAAGGAGAAGTTGCTTACTTCTGGGCTCTTTTGAACAAATACCAGGCCAGTATGCCAAATATCATATTTGGCAACCACATAGCCAGCATCGGAGGCATGTTGAGGTTGGTTGAAAACGTAAGAGCGAATTTGCTGAAGAAAACAAAAATAGACCCAATCGCTACACCTACAGCGAGATGCAGCCCCATACCGCCGCGTTGCTTGCGGGAAGCAACAGAGACTCCGATCACGGTGAGCACAATGATGCTAAAAGGTTCTGCCCACCTGCGATGATATTCGGCTCGCATCAGTCGCGAGGCCCCGAGACCCCTCTCCTTCTGATAACGGATGAAACGATTTAACTCGGCAGAGGTCATCATTTCTTTCTCATTGACGTAATAAATAAAATCGGAAGGATACAAAGCAAGACTCGTATCAAGCTGCATAGTATGCCCTGATGTATAAAATTCCCTGCCATCCACCCAGCGCCTGACATCATAATCTTTAAGGCGCCATTGTTTGGTCTTGGCGAGGTACTGAAACGTTCTTGCTTTCAACACATACGTAAGCTTCAGGTCAGCATACTGTTCAAGCCTGAATCCTGTTCCACTGCTATCATTCTTATGGTAGTTGCCAATGAAAACTTTAGCCCCCGGACCAATGAACAAATGAATATTGCTGCTCTTAACCTTAAGGTTGCCCGGATAGATGTATGTGTTCTCAAATCCAAATTTTATTTTATTTCCACGGGGAAAGAAAATATGATTGCCGAGCAAATAAAAAAAAGCAAGAAGACAAGCAGCTATAAGATAGGGACGAAGAAAGCGCCCGTAGCTCATGCCCGCATTGAGAATGGCCACCACCTCCGTATTCCGAGCGAGGCGCGAGGTAAAAAAAATGACGGCAATAAGGGAAAAAATCGGCCAGAGCAAACCATTGATATAGGGAATAAAATTCAGGTAATACTCAAGCAAAATTTGTTTTGTCCTGATCTTCTGATCGACAAATTTTTCAATGTGCTCACTGAAATCAATCGTGACAGAAATGATCGTAAAAAGCAACGCCGTAAAGAAAAACGTGCTCAGGTATTTGCGAATGATATATCGATCAATAGTCAGCAAGCTTCATCTGAATTGGTCAGCAAACATAATCTTAAAAAAGCGCTCATTACCCGAAATGCTATTTGCCAGGTGATATCCGGAAACCGGTTAGTGAATAAACAGAAGGTTAATTTCCCTTAAATGAAACGTTTATTGCTGAGAGCCTTTATTAATAAACCGTTAAACCATTTCCGGGAGGCCCTGAATCTTTTAGCAGTAGGAAATTTCAATTACCTTGGCTATTGAATTCACACAGGAGATCCAATGGCCGATACTGTTCAGCTAAGTGTAGAAAAACTTCAACAGGAACTCAGCCTCAAGCAGCTCCAGATCAACAGCCTGCTTACAATTACTCAGGCGATCAATGACAATGTCGCCGCACCGGAGCTGTACAATATGTACAAATCGTTTATTGGTTGGGAGATGGGGATAAAGAGAATGGCTTTATTCTTCAACCAGGACGAGGAATGGCAATGTGTCACCCACTTGAAAGCAGATCATCTGGCGCACTTAGAGAATCTCGGTCCCGTCCTTAAGAAATTTTCCAAAACACAAAGGATTACAAAAACAGATCCCGAAATACTTCAGGGATTTGATTTGATGATTCCGGTGTATCATAAAAAAATTCCCATTGCATTCGCGCTTGTCGGCGGTATCCGTGCAGAAGCAGACGACTATTCCCGTCTGCAGTTCATCACCACCTTCACGAATATCATTGCTGTAGCAATTGAAAACAAGCGGTTGTTTAAGCGGCAGATAGAACAGGAACGCTTCGATCGGGACATGGAGCTTGCGAGCAGTGTGCAGAAAATGCTTATACCAGATCACCTTCCTCAGAGCAAATTTTTTGAATTAGCGACTGTGTATAAACCCCACCTGACTGTGGGGGGCGATTATTTTGACTTTATCCAGTACGATGAGAGAAGGCTTGCATTTTGTATTGCAGATATCAGTGGTAAGGGTGTATCAGCGGCTATCCTTATGGCCAATTTTCAGGCCATCCTGCAAAGTCTGATCTATCAGTATCGTGACCTTGAAACTTTTGTGTATGCGCTTAACCAGGCCGTATACAGAATCACTCGCAGTGACCGATTCATCACCTTGTTTATCGGCGAACTCAACCTGCGAAATCACACACTTCAATATATCAATGCAGGGCATTTTCCACCCTTTCTGATTCAGAATGGAAACATCACACGTCTCGAAAGCGGATGTACTATCATCGGGGCATTTGAAACTCTTCCTGATATCAAGATGGGAGAAGTAAGCTTAAAGGATCCGGGCGTCATCTTTGCATGTACAGATGGATTGATCGATGTGAAAAATGATGCCGATGAATATTTTGATGATACACATATCGAAAACATTTTACAAAACGCAAGCCAGTTTAGTACTTCCGAGATGATCAATGAAGCATTGATGAACGAAGTGGATCTTTTCCGTGGAACAAAACCGTATCCGGATGACATCGCAATGCTCACATGCAAGTATAAAGCCTGAGGCGAATCCGTGTGTTTTTAATTAACCAAAAGTTTGCAAGCATCGTATATATCGATGTGCTTCAAATCAGGGAGGATTCCGACCTTTGTTAAAATTTCTTATCATTACAGGGGCATGAAAAATAAAAATACGGCAGGGTTGTTAGCTTTATTTCTGGGCTGGGCGGGTGTCCACAGATTTTACCTTGGCCAAACCGGACTGGGCATACTTTACTTCTGCCTCATCTTCCTCTCTTTTGGAACCATACCTTTTGTCCTGGGATTGATAGATGGTTTTGTGTTGCTTACCATGGATGAGAATGAATTCAATCGTAAATACAATTCTCCGAAACAGAACTATTCGCGTGGATCCCAAAATTATGGCAGGGAAATGCAGGGACAACGAGGTCAGGCCCCTCCCTTGCCACGCAACAATCAAAACTCGGGCAGGGACCTTCCCAATCCTTACAAAGTCAACGGAATAAAAAAATATAAGGAATTTGATCTTGAAGGAGCTATTGATGATTTTAAAAAAGGTCTTGAGATAAATCCCAGGGATATCTCCCTGCAATTCAATATCGCATGCGCCTACTCACTGACAGAACAAGTTGATCTTGCATACAATCATCTCGACAAGGCCGTGAGTCTCGGATTTAATGATTTTGAAAAAATAAAAACGCATGATGATCTTGCTTATGTCCGCATCCAGGATCGTTGGGATGATTTCAAAAATAACGGCTTCAGGCTTCAGTCGCTTCATCCCCTGAATGTCACTAAAACTCCCGAAATACCTAAGAAAGAAGCCCTTCAGGATGATCTTTTGCTTTCTCAATTAAAGAGATTGGGAGAACTAAGAGACAGAGGATTGCTATCCGAACAAGAGTTTGTGACCGAGAAAAAAAAGTTAACACGTTAAATATTTACTAATTGACGCCACATTTGGCACAATCTTTCGTCTATAACGTATATACAGTCGCATTACATGATCGCCCAGGAACTTATATCTCAGCTTATACAGCCCCTCAGAACCTCTGATACAGGAGAGCAGGCGCTGACTTATATGCAGATATACCACCTTAAGCACCTGCCGATCGTAAATAATGAGCAACTCCTGGGGACTATTTCTGAAGAAGACATTACAGTCAATCCGCTTGATGATGCGATTGGTTCCTTTCCGCTCAGCCTCAACAAGGCCTATGTGAGACAATCCGATCACCTGTTCGAAGTCATGAGTGTGATGGGAGACCATAAGCTCAGCGCTATTCCGGTAGTGGATATTAAAGACAACTACCTGGGCATCATCACGCTTGAGGACCTGATCCAATTCTATGCACGGAGTTTTTCATTCTCTGAGCCTGGTGGGATTATTGTACTTGAAATCCACAGGACGGATTATAGTCTGGCTGAAATATCAAGAATCATCGAAAGTGAAAAGGCGGCCGTACTTAGCAGCTTCCTGACACATGACGAGACCTCGCAAAGAATATACGTAACGCTCAAAATAAACCAGATCGACACGCAGCATCTGGAGGCTACACTCGAAAGATTCGGCTATACGATCAAGGCGACCTTCTCTGAAGAAGGATATTTTGAAAGCATGCAGGATCATTATGATGCCTTCCTGCATTATCTTAATGTCTGATGTACGGACACAAATCGATCTTTCCCCTCCTTGCAGGGCTATTCTTTATTATTCAATTATCATTCAGCCAGCCTGTGACGGTGAAGTCTATTCAGACACTTGGTTTGAATCGAACAAAGGAGTCTGTAGTCTTTCGGGAATTAACTTTTACGGTAGGGGATACTATCGGGCAGGGGGAACTAGGAGAGGTACTGGAAAAAAACCGGAACAATCTTCTTAACCTGGGTTTGTTCAATGATGCATCCATCAATATATCCGAATGGAACACCGATTTGCACCAGGTTGAAATCGTAATTGAGGTTAAGGAGTCCTGGTATATTTATTTGTTGCCGATACTGGATATAGCAGACAGAAATTTTAATGTATGGTGGAATACGCATCACCATACTTTCGACAGGCTGAATATCGGGGCGCAGCTTGACTTCCTCAATCTCACAGGCTACAATGATAAGCTTAAAGCAAAGCTTCAGTTCGGATATACGCCGAAGCAGGAAATCGAATATCGATTCCCCTATTTCAACAAAAAGCAGAGCCTTGGCCTGACGGTTGGTGCCCTTCATAGCTATAACAAGGAAATCAATTATGCAACCGTAGATAATAAAGAACAATTTCTAAAGCTTGAAGACCGCAAGCTGCAGGAACGATGGAGGGGGCAGGTAAAGCTTCAGTACAGGCCTTCGATTTATTTCCGACATGAGCTAATGGCATCATTCGAATATCTGAACATGGATTCCGCCATTCTTTTATATAATCCTCAATTATTTCGACATGGCGGCAAGAATCACGAAGAGCTACTGCTGAAATATTCCGTGGAGTATGATGACAGGGATCTGAAAATATATCCATCGAACGGTGTCAAAGCTGCCATTGAAACTGAAAAAATAGGCTGGGGCGTAAAAGACGATGAGAACAGCATGACGGCCACAGGCTCAATGGAGTGGAATAAACAACTTGGTAAAAAACTTCAATATAGGTTAAGCGGAATTGGCCGCTATAGCCTGAGCCGAAGCAGACCCTCCTATAATCATTACCGTGCTTTGGGATATGATCAAAAATTTGTGCGAGGATATGAGCTATACATAATAGATGGCCTTGACTTCGTCATTGGAAAATATCAATTGTCCTACAACCTGTTGTCGACCAAGGCGAATTTCGGAAAACTAATCCCGCTCGAACAATTCAGAGCGATGCCCCTGCAATTGTTCCTGTCCATGTTCGCTGAAACGGGATATGTCAATGATCCCTATACACGGGACTATAATTCACTTGCGAATACCTGGTTGTATGGCGGAGGATTTGGCCTGGACATACTCCTGTATCATAATTTTTTATTCCAGCTTAATCTTAACACAAACCACCTTGGCGAGTGGGGATTTTTTATTCATAACAAGACGAGCTTTTGAAAGTGAAAAGAGAAGAGTGATGCTTCGACTAGCTAAACTCATCCATGTGCTACAGCTCAGCAACCAAGTGAAAAGTGAGTGGTGAGTAGTGAGTAGTGAGTAGCGAGTAGTGAGTGGTGAATGGTGAGTACTACTTTCAATGGAACTTATGAATTAATCAATTTAGTAAATCATAAATCCGGCATCTGGCATCCTTTTTTCTGGCATCCTTTTTTCCGGCATCCTATTTCCGGCATCAAAATGATTTGCCGCTCTGAGGAGTTTGTTCATGCAGCCAGTTTAAGATCTTACATGGCAACCGTTCCTTCGTGGTTGATGGCGCCGACAAAATTCTTTGCTTCTAATCCGTGCCGGGCATAAACATTCAACATGGCAGTTGCGATATCAGTGGCCTGCATTTTCTCTTTGCACAATGCGAATATGGCCGGGCCAGCGCCACTAATGCTACAGCCCAGGGCGCCTAAATTAAAAGCAGCCTCCTGAACTTCATCAAAATGCGGGATAAGATGTTTTCGCTGAGGCTCAATGATATGATCATTCATGGATCTGCTGATCAGATCAAGATCGCTTAGATACATTCCTATAATAAAAGATCCCAGATTAGCCGACTGGCTTACCATTTCTTTCAGGCTCACCTCTCTTTTCAGTATATCGCGCGCAGTTTTAGTGGGGATCATGATATCAGGCAACAGAATGGACAGATACAGTCCGGGCGGTGTGTAAATGCGGTGATAATCGTACGAATCTATATCGCGCACCAATATCAATCCACCCATCAATGCAGGTATGATATTGTCTCCATGACGAGAACCACTCGCGGTAACTTCTCCATCAAGAGCGAACGGAATTAATTCATGCTTTTCAAGAGGCCTGTTTAATAATTCATTAACGAGAACAGCGGCCGCCGTCGCACTTGATGCGCTGCTTCCCAGTCCACTGCCTGCCGGGATGAGCTTATTTATTTTTAATTCGAGCCCGCGCTTTTCTTCGCCCAGATATTTTAAAAGGGATTGAGCGGTGATGCCGGCTATATTTTTATCGGCCGAAAGCGGGATGTCTTTTTTGTTGCCGGTAATGCTGGTGATGCGTACGCCGGGAATTTCTGACCAACGGCCAATTATTTCATCGGAGCTAACATTGATAGCTACACCTAAAGCATCAAATCCGCATCCAAGATTGGAAACGGAAGCAGGAGCTATGACTTTAAGGCCGGAATTCATAGGGCAAGGATAGTGTTTTTGCCCCTATTGTTTGGGCTTAAAATAGTTAGGTCTATATCGAAATATAAAATCATAAATATCTTAGAGGCTCAAACGAATAAGCCAAAATGGAAAGGAAGTTAGATTCATGGTTCAGCCCATCCCTTAATAAAGAAATGGAAATTGCCATCTATGGGCACTTTGGATTTTCACTTCTCCTTATACCCACGGCAGCGGCAGATTACCTCGAATACGAGCGATTTCTCCTCCTTGATGTAATGGAGCCCTACATCCTCGCAGGCAAGGTCAAGGTATTCTCTATCAACAGCATAAATTCAGAAAGTTGGCTTAACACTAAAATGCATCCCAGGCATAAATCCATCCGACACCAGCAATTCAATCAATATGTAGCCAGAGAGGTGGTGCCTTATATCAGGCACAATACCAGTGAAGAGACAGGAATAATCACCTGTGGCGCATCACTTGGGGCTCTTCATGCCGCTAACATGTATTTCAGAAGGCCGGATCTATTTGCCGGCACGATAGCGATGAGCGGTGTGTATGACCTTACTTCTTATACTGACGGGTATTGGGATGAAGATGTGTATTTCAACAGCCCCATGCATTACCTGGAGCAGCTCAATGATGATTTCTACTTGCCTAAACTGCAGCGGGCAAATCATATCCACCTATTGACGGGGTCGGGAGATTATGAAAGCCCGGAGGCATCCAGGACTTTTTCTGCTCTTTTGAATCACAAAGGAATTCCACACGAACTTGATGTTTGGGGCCCCGACATGACTCATGACTGGCCGACCTGGAGGGCTATGCTGCCGCATTATCTGGCTACCCGGTTTTAGCAGCCGAAATTCCTCTTGAATTCAAAGCAAATCTTATTATTTTTGTGGTTCGCTTTATTTGCAACTACACACCCAGATCCCGGGGTGGTGGACCCCAACACAAAAACGGACGAATGAGAATGGAGGTGAGTGATTCTCTTTGTTTTGGAATATTCATCTGCAGGTAAAGCCCAGTAACTGCTCTCTTAATTTTAAAAAAGTGATCCATGCGAAGTTTGATCCAATTGATGTTACCGATCATGACTTTACTCTGTTCAACCACTTTGATGGGCCAAACCTGGACTATTACAGACCAGAATTTAATACCCGCTCAGGGGAAACGAGATATCATACCTCAGCGATTTGTCGTATACCATACAGATTTCAACTCGACCAGGGATAAGCTTTGGGCTGCACCAAAAGAATCGGATCAATCTCTTTCCACAAGCAATGCACTTTTGACTGTAGGACTTGCAGATGGTTCAGCTGATATATTCCGAATGATCCAGTATGATATGATGGAACCGGGGCTGTCATCGAGATATCCGGAGATCAGAACCTTCAGAGGTGAATCCATATCAGATCCTGACAGAACCATCAGGGCGGATTGGACAGAAAATGGATTTCGTGCAGTGATCAGGGACGAGAATGGAATGACCTATATCGATCCGTATCAGCGAAATGATCTTTCTGACAGGATTGTTTATTTCAGAAAGGATTTTATTAAGAATGAATCCTGGATATGCAGCGTAACGGAAAAGGCTAAAGAAATAGATGAATCTCAGGCACATCAGCGCCAGGGGGATTGTCTTTTTAGAAGCTACAGGTTAGCACAGGCCGCAGATGGAGAATACAGCAATTATTTTGGAGCCACATCCTCATCACAATCAGGATTGGTAATGTCAGCCGTTGTAACCGCTATAAATCGTGTGAACCAGGTATATGAAGCGGATGTGACCGTGCGATTAATCCTTGTAGCAAATACGGATCTAATATTTTATTACAACCCCAGTACGGATCCATATACGAATAACAACGGGAGTACTATGTTGGGACAAAATCAAACCACTTGCGATGGGGTGATTGGTACTGCCAACTATGATATTGGACATGTCTTTAGCACTGGAGGTGGCGGGGTAGCATATCTTAATGCAGTTTGCACGACAAGCATAAAAGCAGGAGGCGTGACCGGTTCTTCCAGCCCGATAGGGGATGCTTTTTATATTGATTATGTGGCGCATGAAATGGGACACCAATTCGGAGGAGACCATACGTTCAACTCGATAGCGTCCAATTGCGGAGGCGGAAACAGAACCGCATCATCTGCGTATGAAGTAGGTAGTGGCACCACGGTGATGGCGTATGCAGGTATTTGTGGTGTAGATAATGTCCAGCCGCACAGCGATGCATATTTTCATGCCAGGAGCATCCAACAAATCTCGTCCCACATCACCTCGACTAGCTGTGCAGCATTTATTACCCTTAACAACACACCTCCTGTCGTAACGAGTGTTCCAGATTATTCAATTCCTATTTCCACACCATTTGTTCTCACGGCAATCGTGTCGGACCCCAACAATGATCCACTTACCTATTGCTGGGAACAATATGATCTTGAAGGGACCTCAACAGAACCACCTGTTTCGAATGACCCGGATGGCCCTCTGTTTCGAAGTTTTTTGCAAACAAGTTCACCA
>JBDSPM010000502.1:0-7811 GCA_039930325.1 Saprospiraceae bacterium | reverse complement strand
AGCAAATATGAGTGTGCCCGCCGGAAATGTTTTCAAAACGGATTAATTATCGATTCATTGCATTTTAAACGATGTAAAGAATGCCAGATTAATAAATTCCGGACAACTGACGTTTTTACCATTTTACAAAATATTTGAGAATGAATTTGCATATATTTGACTATGGATTCTGAATAATTTAATAAAGCTAAAATCTGCGAATAAATTTTTTTAACTTATCTAAATTTTAAATCATGATTAATTTATTTTTTTCTCTGGCATTTGCATTTGTAAATTTTACCTCTCAGGAGGATGTGTATGTAGAATTCACTAACCAAACGACTTTTGACGAATTGATCACGATTAGAGCTCAGCTCGTTGAGAAAGGGGTAAGCCTGGAATACCAAATGATTGAATTTGATTCGACAAAAAAACTTAAAGCATTAAGCATTGATGCCAAATGTGATGATGGCTTTTCAGGCACAGCTCACTCCACGGAACTTTTGAATGGCGGCAAAATTACTTTCAGCAGGAACTCTAAAACAGGCGAAGGGGGATTTACTGTAGAACGACCAGGAAAATGATCAAAGTAGTCTATTGACTTCGTATTTCATTTGACTTCAGTTTAAACAAGCTGCCATACCTGAATTTTTTCAGGAGCTCATAATCCGGCCAGACCATATTGGTTTTTTCTTCAGATACAAACAAATAGTCATAATGATTGTCTACACCCAGGTCGGTCCACTGTGTGTTAAGTTCATCTTTAAAAACAGTTTCTGTATAAAAGGCCAGTGACGGATACTGCCATGTCTCGATGCCTATAGTTTGTTTTTTAGGATTAGATTTTCCACCCAAATCTTCTTTAAGATAGCGCACTACCCTCTTGGCATCGCCGGTCTGCCACCATTCGATGGTTTTGTCAAAATTGACAGACGAATAGGTGTGCCAACATGAAAATATAGCCATCAAATAAACAGGAATAACTGCAAACTTCCATTTCAAAATTATAATCTCAAATACGACACAGATCCCGATATAAAACGGAACAGCATACAATAATTCTGTGCGCCCGGAAGGCAATGGAACGTGGAAAAAAATAAACAGAAACTCCGCGATCCCTGCAATGCCAAAGACAAGGAACAAACAATAATATTGCAGCCTGGTTAGGTATTTGCTGGATTTAATTAGTATTCCGGTGAATTGAAAAAGCAACCATAAAAGCAGAAAACCTATACCCGCTACTTCAATATATTTCCAACCCGGTGCAAAAACAGCATGACGGTTAATGTAGGGATTGAAATGAATGAATTGATAGATATAATTGACCACCGTGTCCTGGAATAGTCCTGTTTTTCCACCATAGGATTCTTCAGACCTCAGGGTTTTTAACAGGGGCACTATAATGATGCCAGCGATGCCACAACACGCAATTGCCATTGCCAGAAAAGCTTGCTTAATACGAATTGTTTTTCTATTTGAATAAATCAGGTAGCAAAATAATACCACTATCAACGTCAACACATATAAAGCTGAAAAATTAGCCCATACGGCTAAAAATAAACTGACGAATGCATATCGAAGATTTTTGATCTTGAGTTCTTCTGTATATAACATGAAATAATAAAACGCCGCATTAAAAGCTGCTATGCTTAATGCATATCCCCTCGCAATTCCAAAAAAATCAAGCAGGTATGGATTTACAAAAAATATAATCAGGTAAAGCACCTGCCTGATCTTTGAAGTGGTGATCCGTTGAAATATTTTTACGGTATAGATAAAACAAACCACAAATGCCCCAAGGATATGTAATCTGAGGGCCCAGTCTTTTTTACCGAAAATGGCCCATTCCAGTTTTATAAAAAGCGTATTCAGTATATGATTATTTGGCGCCCAGACAATATTAGGTTGGCCTGTCTTAATAATATCCCACCAACTCATAGAGGCATGGACATTGATGGATGTATATTCGTCAATCGTAATAGGCATAAGAATCACCCTAAACAACAGGTAAATAAAGAGTAGTACACCTAACAGGGCGGGGAGTTTATTATCATATTTATGAAGAAACCTGTTCATATTAGACAGCAAGGAATGGCTCCCAATATAATCTATTACTTTAAAAAGTGTTACAACGAACCGGTAACTTGCCTGCTCAATTGCAGCATATAATTTTGCATTTTTAAAACAATCTAATGATCACAAATATTACCATTCTGAAAACCGACATTCTCTCTGACAATTGGTATACACTTAAGAAAGTAACCTATACGTATGTAAAAAAAGACGGAACTGTTCATGTACAATCGAGAGAGGCTTACGACAGAGGGAATGGTGCTGCCATCCTGCTGTACAACACAGAGAAACAAACGGTAATCCTGACGAGGCAATTCCGGCTACCTACCTTTATAAATGGCAATTCATCAGGAATGCTCATTGAAGTGTGTGCCGGCCTTCTTGATGAAGATAAGCCTGAAGAAGCCATCATCCGGGAAACACAGGAAGAAACAGGATTTAAAATAGCTCATGCTAAAAAAGTATTCGAAGCCTATATGTCGCCGGGCTCGGTGATAGAAATTTTATATTTCTTCGTGGCAGAATATCTTCCGTCAATGAAAGTCAATGAAGGCGGTGGCGCTGATGATGAAGAGGAAAATATTGAAGTCCTTGAAATGGATTTTAACAAAGCAGTGAATATGATCAGAACAGGTGAAATCAAAGACGGAAAGACGATCATGTTACTTCAATATGCTAAATTGCACCAGATTCTTTAATTAACCATTTACAACAAAACACATTCCAACCTAATGACAAATCAATTATTTGTAAAAATGGCACTTGATTCCTGGAATTCTAAGATCAATGATACCAATCGTGTCCTTGGTAAAATTACGGATGAGAGGCTTGCAGAAGAAATTGCACCATCACGGAATAGGGGAATTTATGTATTAGGTCATCTTGTTTCGGTACATGACAGAATGCTTCCTTTGCTTAACCTTGGCGATCAGATGTATAATGACCTGGATGAAATCTTTTTGACAAATCCTGACCGGTCGAAACCACATTCATATTCTGCCGGTGAGCTCAGGCAGCGATGGAATGAGGTAAATACAAAATTGACAGAAAAATTCAATTCACTTACAGAAGATGAATGGTTTCAAAAGCATAATGCTGTATCAGCAGAAGATTTTGAGAAAGAACCTCATCGAAACAGGTTAAATGTGCTGCTGAGCAGGACAAATCATCTTTCATATCATCATGGTCAGCTCGTATTGATGAAAGAATAGGACTTTAAATGAAACTCACCACGTGAAATTGCCACGTCGCCTTCAGGAAAAAAGCTGGTTTTATTTTAGCTTTTCAGCCGGATATCCTGGTCATCAAGGCATGTGAGTACCCACTTCTCATGGTGCAAATAGAGATGACATCGGAGTGACGCAAGCACTACCCTATTTAGTCGGATTTACACCCTTTTGAAGAAAGAAAATGCCTTTAGTTTTGTAAAAGATTAGAAGACAAAAGCAATCAAAAATTGGTATCCATTAATTTTCAAAATCAAATCTTACATCCTGACAATTATGGGCAAGATCAATGTATTCAATTTCATCACACTGAATGGCTTTTACAAAGGCCCAAATGAAGATATCAGCTGGCACAGGCACGGCGGAGAAGAAAATCAATATTCTGAAGAGAATGCCAATTCAGGCAGCACCCTCCTATTTGGGCGCATTACATACGAAATGATGGCGAGCTTCTGGCCATCTCCCCAGGCCATGAGAGAATTCAGGAAAGTTGCTGAAGGCATGAACGATTCCCCAAAAATTGTCTTTTCCAAAACCCTTAAAAAAGCAGCATGGCAGAACACAAGGATACTATCCAGAGATATCGTGAAAGAAATAAAAAAAATAAAGGAAGAGTCCGATATTCAGATGACCATCCTTGGAAGTGGAAGCATCGTCACTCTATTCGCAGAAAATGGATTAATAGATGATTATCAATTTATGGTGGATCCCGTAGCGATAGGCAACGGAACTCCTGTATTTAATGGCATGAAAAACAAGTTGGATCTTAAGCTGGTAGATTCACAGACGTTCAAAAGCGGTGTCATACTTCTAAATTACAAACCAATATAAATTCTCTACCCCCAACCTCCGGGCGGGAGAATTGCTCGTAGCAATCCATTTAAAACTATTTCCATTGTTCAGACGTATTACTAGTGTACTCTTACTGCACTACATGAAATATCTTTGTCAATCAATCGCTTTCTCCCTTTATATCTTACTTTTTCCTTTCATTTCAATGGCACAAACGCTACAGATTCAAAACCCTGTCCGGTTTCTTGCCCTTGGTGATTCGTATACAATAGGTCAAAGTGTAACTTACAATTCCAGATGGCCTGTACAGCTGGGTGATTCATTGTCTGCAAGAGGATTTACAATAGATACAATCCGGTTTATTGCTACAACGGGATGGCGAACAGATAATCTGATAAATGCCATTAAAAATCAGCACCTGGAGAATCAGAATTTCAATCTTGTATCCTTGTTGATCGGGGTTAATAATCAATATCAGGGGCGCCCTTTCAGTCAGTATGTCACAGAGTTTCCTGCATTGTTAGATTCCGCCGTACGGTATGCAGGAGGAGATAAGACAAAAGTATTTGTCGTGTCGATACCTGATTACGCCTACACCCCATTTGGTCAGCAAAGCGGAAATCCAGGTCAGATAAGCGCACAACTTGATCAATACAACTCCTATGCAGAACACATCACAGACAGTCTTCAAATTGCATTTTTTAATATCACTCCTATTTCCAGGCTCGGCCTTCAACATCCGGAATATGTAGCGAATGACGGTCTCCATCCCTCCGGAATACAGTATACTGAATGGGTAAAATTGATGCTCGCCTTCATCGATCAGCAAATAACATCCAGTCACGAAATCAGTGCTCCGGAACTATCCGTCAATATCGCACCGAATCCTACAACTGATCAAATCTCGATTGAACTGCCTGAATCATTTACACATACTTTTGATACAAGCGTATTCAATCTGACCGGAAAATTAATATCTCACCAAATCATCAGTGGAAAATCAGGTATTATTTCCCTGAAAGAATTGCCTGATGGTTTATACTTTATTAAAATTAATTCGGGTGAAGAGCAAGTCGTTAAAAAGGTGGTGAAGAAATCGTAGTGATAAATATTTTAGAAGTCCAGGCAGGATTTAGTAAGATTAAAAATTGCTCACTACACGCAAAGGACGCAGATTAAATAAGAAAAGTTAAGAATAATATTTGCTTACTACACGGATCCTTTTAAGTTGGCAGCAAACCTGAATAGTAATCCACTATATTTTTTTATTATTTTGGGAACATGATGAATTCGCTTCGGTTAAATAATTCCTTCCGGGACCAACTTTCTATTGAGGTTGCCATAGTTGGTGGGGGTATTTCAGGCCTTTATTCTGCATACCGGTTGATTGCCTCTGAAGGAAAAGAAAGATTACCCGCAAGCCAGGTGCAGATTTTTGAAATGAGCAACCGCATCGGAGGCAGGCTGCATTCTGTTAAGTTGCCCGGAATGAATATCACCGGAGAACTGGGTGGTATGCGCTACATGTCATCACATGTCATCGTCGCCACTCTCATCGAAAAAATATTTAAAAGTGAATTGATTCCCATCGATTTCCCTATGGGAGACAGCAGCAACCTGATCGCATATCTCAGAAAACAGCGATTAAAAATCAATGCATGGACAGAAGCCCAAAAACTCGGCAAGAGGCTTAAGACGAGGTATATATTAAACAATAAAGACAAAGGCTTCAATGCAGATCAGTTATTCAACCGTATCGTGTATGAAGTGCTGATGGCAGATCCCTGGTTTGTAGATACGTATGGCGATAAAATTTCAAACCCATCCAAATACGAATTTACCTTTTCACTTACGAGTAGAGATTGGGATGAAGTCAAGCCCAGGCTGACCTATTACTTCAAAGGACCTTACAATGGAAAGAAAGTATTTGAAATCGGTTTCTGGAACCTTATAAAAGATCGTATCTCACAAGAAGGCTATAATTTTCTTTCTGATGCAGGAGGTTATTATTCAAATACGATCAACTGGAATGCAGCTGAAGCATTTCCTTATATGGTTGGCGATTTTTCCAATGCAGGTTCGCAATACAAAACTATTGAAGGCGGATATGACAAAATCGCATATGCACTTGCTCAACATTATCTACAGAATGAAGATGCGAATATCTGGACTGAAAACAAGCTGATCACTTTCGGGTATTCTTCGCCCGATAAAAAATATAGGTATGAGCTTACGTTTATCCATCTTCCGACGCGGACAAAATGGAAAGTGAATGCAAATAAAATCATCCTGGCTATGCCCAAGCGGTCGCTCGAATTGCTGGACCAATACAATTTCTTTTTTGATCTGAATGCATCGCATAAGCTACAGGCCATGATTGATACGGTCATCATGGAGCCTTCTTACAAGATCCTGATGGGATTTGAAACTCCCTGGTGGAGATCTCTTGGTGAAAAATACGGTCACTCCATTACAGATTTGCCAATGCGGCAGTGTTATTATTTTGGGACAGATCCTTCTAATGGCCACTCCCTTCTTCTTGGCAGTTACAATGATATGAATACTGTCACTTTCTGGGATGGGATATCAAGGCACCCTGAATTGTTTACTTCAAGACAAACTTCCATAGCACATGCGGATGAGCTTGATGAATATGCTATCGTCCAGGCATCAGAGATCATGGTCAACGAGATAATGCATCAGCTAAGAGAGCTTCATGGCATGAAGAGAATCCCTGACCCTTATATCACCTGGTTCAAAGACTGGACACTGGATCCGTATGGTTGCGGGTATCATGCATGGAAAGCAGGATATGTGGTGAAAGATGTAATGGAATATATGCGAAAACCCATGTCCACTGAAAATATTTTCATATGTGGTGAAGCGTATTCTGCGTTGCAGGGATGGGTGGAAGGTGCACTATGTGTTGCTGAAAAAATGTTGCAGGAACATTTTGGACTGGAGCAGCCGGAATGGCTGGATAAAGAATACTATTTAGGGTGGTGAAAAAGGCAGGGAGCAGGTCGTAGCGCAGCGAAGATCCCGGCTTTCCTTATTTGCAGGATCCGTCACAGGAAGTGGCAAGAGATTTTCATGCCGAAAAAACACCTCATGCATTTGTCATGTGGAGAGTAACGGATCAATGGATCATCGAATACAAAGGAGCAATAGATGACAATGGTGCAGAAACTGAAAAAATTACACACGCTTATGTTGAAGAGGCAGTTGATGCACTATTAGCAAACAAATCTGTGGTAGAACCTGAGACTAATAACATTGGTTGCAGAATTCAGTTTATGAAGTAGGCGTCAGAGAATTGATTTCAAAGCCTGCCCTGTTCACCAAATGGAATTGGAAAATCCGGATGCCCTAAGCAATTATGGCCATGGTATCCCAAAATCAAAATCAGTAGCTTTGTCTGACTTGAACTAAAAATATGTAATCTCAATATTTTATGGGAACTAAAGACAAGCGTATTGATGAATACATCAGGAAAGCCCAGCCGTTTGCAAAACCGATCCTGATTCATTTAAGAGAATTGGTACACAAGGCAAATCCGGATGTGCAGGAGACGATCAAGTGGTCCTTTGCATCATTTGATTACAAAGGACCTTTTGTTTCTATGGCTGCATTCAAAGAACATGCGATATTTGGGTTTTGGAAATCTGCACTTCTTAAAGATACAAAAGGCTACCTCGGTGAACGTGCGAACCAGGGTGGAGAGAGCATGGGAAATTTGGG
>JBDSPM010000501.1:0-6291 GCA_039930325.1 Saprospiraceae bacterium | reverse complement strand
AAAGAATTGATACCCTTTTGGTTAATCACTCATTATCATCAACATTCAAATTTTTTTGAGCATCCACAAAGAAGATAAATAAGGCTTTCCCCGTCATCTTCTTATTCGCTACGTTTAGCGCAGATTTGGATTGACTACAAATTCCTTGGGTTATATATGATCCTCGGGGGAAGACCTGCTCCGATCCTTTTACCCAGGTTATACCTGATCAGTATCTCATGGGTGCCCTGATGCGACGAGCTAAGAGTGCTTAATCCAATATCATAAGCGTAATTAAGGTAGAATTTAGGAGACAACCTGACACCTCCGGATAAAATAAGGGCATCGAGGCTATTTCTTCCAAAACCCCGGTATCCTATTCCCGCCGTTGCTATATTTTCCCATTCAGCGCGGACAGAAATTTCTGCCTGAGTTTCAATAAGATCAGATTTGACGTATACAATCGGGTAGAGTGAAATGTGGTCAAAAGATTCGATAAAGTATTCTCCGAAAAAATGATACGCCGGCCGGGGATTGTAATGAATACCATCACCCAGACTTATGCCGCCAGGGAAAAATCCGGTCATCGATAAGCCGGCCTCAAAAAGATCGCCGGCATAATAAAGACCAGATTCGATCAATGGTGAAATTCCACTGACTGAACCATTAGGTAAATTGATGTCCTGATGGTCTATGATCGTGCCTTCGTAAAAGCCATCCGGTGCTCTTAGCTTACTCCCATCCAGACTTTTCTGGGATAGGCCAGACTTTACTCCCAATGAAAAAAGTCCTGCGGTAGTTTCTGTGATATAATTGTACGATACCAGAAAAGCAGTTTGATTTTCAGCTCCGATGGATTCGTTAAAAAGCTCTACTCCGACTGCCCCCTGCCACAAATACATTGGCATGTGGGCATTCAGCATATAGGTTTCCGGGTTTCCGGGGATACCTATCCATTGTGTTCTATACTGTAGGTTTGAAACAAGGCTGCTTTCCATTCCACCAAATGCCGGATTGAAAGCATAGCGGTCAAACATATACAGACTGCTTTGCATCACATGCTGCCCTGTACACCAATGGAGCAACATCATGAATGTTGCCAGAAAAATATACCTTAAATGAATTGTCATGCTCCTTGCTATCACCCTGATCAGCTTTTAATTTCTGCTGCCATTAAAGATAAGGCAAAATCTATAAGTTCAGGAGAAAGGTCATCGATCCGGAATAAAATGTCGCCAAACTAACTATTGCTCAGATCTGAAGTCAGGTAATCTTAATGTGCAACCCATCAAAACCAAGCTTTATACGGTACGGAAGGATTTGATCAATATCAGCATGTAATCCGGTATCGTGACTGATATGCGTCAGATAACACTGTTTAGGTTTAAGCTCATCCACAAGCGCTATTGCTTCCTGAATGTTGAGATGAGCTACATGAGGTTCGATCCTTAGTGCATTGAGAATGAGCGTGTCCAGATTTTGCAACATGGCTTTGCTCCTGGACTGAATGATTTTTGCGTCAGTGATATAGGCCAGATTTCCAATTCTGAAACCATAAATGGCTAAATCTCCATGGTCAACCGGGATAGGAGTGATCAGGACATCATTGATAAAGAAAGGATCATCGTTGATGAATATGCCGGTGACTATCGGTTTGCCGGGATATTTGTAATCGGGATCAAATGCATAAGAGAACCTTCGCTTAATTTCACCAAGCGACCTGGCAGAGCCGTAAATAGGAATATTCCGCTTGTAACGAAAATTGATCGGCCTGATATCATCCAGTCCTGATATATGATCATTGTGCTCATGTGTCAGTAAAATGGCATGGACATTAGATAAGTGATTGTTCAGCATTTGCATCCGAAAATCCGGGCCAACATCAATAGATATGCCGGTCTCTCCTGCCTGAATAAAAGCTGCAGTCCTCATCCTACTATCTCTGGGGTCGGTGGATGTACACACAGGACAGTTACATCCGATGACCGGAATACCCTGGGAAGTTCCCGTACCTAATAACGTGATTTCTAGTGTTGGATTCACACAGTTTTTAGAATACCTTTCCTGACCTTCTGATACCAGTCATAGTTTTCCCCGCTCATCTCCTTAGGATTGAATGTCCCATAATCTAATATTTCCAAAAGTGTATTTATCCTGGCTTCAGTATCAAAGAATTTATTGATTATGACAATATTTTTGCCAAACACAATACAATATCCTGACTGAAAATTACCTTTTTCATATCGGACTGTGATCCTGAGTTGACTGAATATATCTTCAAGCTTGTTGAGATTATGCTTGGTATATTTGAGCATTGTAAGAAAGTATGATATTGTTTTTGCCGGCATAAAGCGGTTTATTTCAGCCTGCCGGATTAATATAAAGACATGAAATTAAAAAAAAACCTGATATGTCTTCCTGTCCTCATGACGATGCTTATCCTCCTGGCAATTAATCATCCAGTGAATGGCCAGCGGTTCTCAGCTGCAATTTCCGGGGGAATAAATGCCTGTCAGATAGATGGAGATGATCTGGCCGGTTATGATAAAATTGCGTTTACTGGTGGAATTAAGGCAATCCTTAACCTGGAATCAGCGATAGATCTGAATGTTGAATTTCTTTATTCAGAGCGTGGCAGCCGTCCTGACATATTCAACCCGGATTACGATCCCGATATAAATATAAGCCTCCACTATGCTGAGCTACCAGTCTATGCAAGCATTGGTGACTGGTGGCAGGAGGAAGGAAAATACTATAAAGTGTCTGTTCAGGCGGGTTTGAGTTACGGCAGATTGATCAATGCACGGACCACCGATTTATTTCATTCCTCAGACATGAACCTTGATCTGCTGGTTCCCTATTTCAACAATAATGATTTATCCTGGTTGGTCGGATTATCATATCGGATGGGACCGCATTGGGGGATGACAGGTAGATATACAAGGGGAATCACTCCTTTGCTTAATCCTTCAAAACACAACCTGGCAACACAAAAGCTTATTTCTTATTTTATAAGCTTCCGCCTGGAATATTACTTTTAACGCATGATAAAATTCAACTATACGCTGTTCATTAACTGTATTTTAATTACGTTAATCTTCAGCTCATGTTCCCATCCTTCTCCTCCTGTAAAAGAAGAAGAAAAACCCGCAGCTCAAAGCACATCAGCCTATCCCTCCCTGTCTAATCAAGAGATCACCAAGCTGTTTGCCATCACTGATAAGGTAGATATGATATTTTATAATCTTCCGATGAGCATCAACCAGGACGAAGCCAAAAATGCTAAAAACACGGTTCTCTACATATCTCCTGCACCGGCACTGATGAGCAGTCCATGTAAAGCGCTTGGAAGGTTAACCTGGATATCAAATGGAGCCATAGTAAAAGAAGCAGATATCTATTCTGATAAGGGATGTCAGTACTTTATATTTATGGAAAACAATAAACCAGTGGCTGCCAATGCAATGTCGGAATCGGGAGTTCAGTTTTTTAATGACATCGTCAGCCAGGCAGCCCAGCAAAGACCAAAATAATGCCGGATAGGATCGCTGTCATAGATCTTGGATCCAATACTTTCCATTTATTGATTTGTGAAATTCATCAGCATGGATCCTGGGTCACTCTTCATAAGGAACGTGAGTACGTAAAACTCGCGGATGGAGGACTTGAGACCATAGATGAAAATGCAATCCAGCGGGCTATTGATGCCATGATGCGCTTTGCAGGTCTTCTAAAAAAATATGAAGTACATCGAACCAGGGCTATTGGTACAGCGGCCTTAAGAGAAGCACGCAATGGTGAGGCTGTTGCAGAAAAACTATTTGATGTTTCGGGTATCCGGATAGAGATCATCGATGGCCAGCAGGAGGCCAAATTTATTCTTGCCGGAATAAAAAGTGCCCTGCCTCATCTTGGCGAATATGGACTGATCATGGATATTGGAGGTGGCAGTGTTGAATTCATATTATTCAAAGGGGAGTATGTGGCCTTTGCAGAAAGTTTTAAAATAGGGGTGGCGGTTTTATATGATACATATCACCAGTCAGATCCCATCAGCCGCACTGATATCGATTTGCTTGAAAAGGATTTAGAAGACAGATTAGTTTCGCTCATAACGGCTCTGAAGAAAATCTCCACATACTACCTGATAGGAGCCAGTGGTTCTTTTGAAGTGCTGTATGATGTATTGCCTAAAAGTACTACCTCCACTCACTGGGCTGAATTGGAGATACCCGGAATAATAGAGATCATGAATAAAGTGATCCTGGCTGACATCAATACGCGCCGCAACATGCCTGAGATTCCCGAAGAAAGGATTGACTATATTGTTGTAGCTTATATTCTGATTCGCTATCTTTTTAAAAAAGTTGCTCCGGAGAAATTATTTTATTGTGAATTTGCGCTGAAGGAAGGGGTTGTTGAGGAGATGATTAATGGATTAAGCGAAGGAGAAGGCTGAGGCTAAGGAAGGGATGAAGGGACAAAGGACAAAGGACGAAGGACGAAGGACACAATAAACTAAACCTACGACACTCACAACTCACAACTCACATCTCACATCTAATTTATTCTTCTTCAGATCCCATTTGATTGTTGGCGCGGAGATCGCTTAGGATTTTATCCATGTGAAAGAATTCATCAAGGGACTCGTCGAGATAAAAGTTTAATTCAGGGATGCGTCTTAATTGTTTTCCAACTTTATTGGAGAGGGCGAGGCGAAGGCGATGATTATTTTCCTGCATCCCGGCCATTACTTCAAGCTTGTTGTCTGCATTGAATACGGACAAATAAATTTTGGCAGTTGACATATCAGGGGAAACCACCACTCTTGTAACTGTAACCAGTGCTTTTCCGAAAATGTAAGAACCTTCGTCCATGAGTACCATGCTGAACTGCCTGCGGATAAGTTCACTGATCTGTTTCTGTCTCTTGGTTTCCATTAACGCAAATATAGGTTGATTGACTTCGCCAAGGCTTCGTCAATTGAAAAAAGGCGGAAAAGAAAAAGCATAGGGCATGGAGCAGAGTGCAGCAAGGTCCCGGATCTGAAGCCGCTTCTTTTTTGCTTCGAAGAATTACTGGGATCGGAGCAAAAGCGCCAGGTATCATTGTTGGGTTGCGATTGAAGGATGATGTAATTATCTTTCAACTTTCAGAAAGCAAGATTTTGAGCAGAGAAGATACAATCCTGGATCAGCCGATAGAATATCTTAAAGGAGTAGGGCCTGCCCGCGGGGAAGTTCTGCGGAAAGAACTGGGAATCCACCACATCGGCGATCTCCTTTGGGATCTGCCTTTCAGGTATATTGATAAATCACAAATCACAAGTGTTGCCCAAGCCAGATCATCACAGGATGCCGTTCAGTTGAAAGGAATCTTTACCGATAAAATGATTGAAGGTTCGGGGCATAAAAAGAGATTGGTTGGCACTTTTGAAGATGAAAGTGGCGAGATTGAAATCATCTGGTTTCAACGATACAAAGAAATTGATCAATGGATCAAGATAGGAAAGCCTTACCTGCTGTATGGCAAGCCGCAGGATTTTAGAGGAAAATTCAATATAGTTCATCCGGAAATTGAAGAAATATCAGACGATAAAACCTTAGCAACCGGTCTAGAGCCCGTTTATAGCAGTTCGGAAAAATTAATGCTGAAGGGCCTGGATAGCAAAGGCAGAAGAAAAATCATTAAGCAACTTTTCAGCCTCCTTCGCCCACCGGATATCCGTGAAAATTTATCCGCAGATATCATTTCAAAATTGAGGTTCAGGAACAGGTTTGAGACCTTCAAAGATGTACATCTCCCTTCGAAAAAGGAGGAGCTTGTTGCTGCGCGGAACAGGATAAAATTTGAAGAGTTGTTTTTTCTTCAGCTTCTTTTACTACGTGCAAAAGTGAAGCGGAACGATACAATAAAGGGTTTCATATTTGGCGAAGTCGGAATATTATTCAATTCTTTTTTTAATGAGAAGCTGCCTTTTACATTGACGGAGGCACAGAAGAGAGTCATGCGCGAAATTCGAAGGGATATGGGTTCCGGAAGACAGATGAACAGGCTGTTGCAAGGCGATGTGGGTAGCGGGAAAACGGTAGTTGCGCTGATGTGCATGTTGTTAGCAGCCGACAATGGATTCCAGTCGGTATTGATGGCGCCTACGGAAGTGCTGGCCATGCAACATTATAAATCCATATCTGCCTATTTAGAAGGGCTGGATATAAAAGTTGCATTCTTATCTGGAAGCATTACAGGCAGTAACCGTGCACAGCTGTTTGATTCCCTTCGCACTGGACAAATCCATATTCTCCTGGGAAC
>JBDSPM010000500.1:0-2738 GCA_039930325.1 Saprospiraceae bacterium | reverse complement strand
TAGGACAAGGTTGAGATTAAGCTGGTCGAAGTACGGGGGAACAGAATTCGCAGAATTCAAGGGGGAGATTCCGATAGTCGTCCCACAGCTCTATGTCCTACTTGGATGCCGAGCCATGACAAAGGTATCTGCTCTCTGCTTTTTGTCGCCACAAATTTTCACAGTGTTGCTGAGCTGTCGCACCAGGATGAGTAAAGCAGGTCGAAGCATTAACGCAAATTAAATTTTTCCTTTTCACTGCTTTTTCTTGCCGCTAATTAACGCTAATTTGATTCACTACATCACTTTTCGCTTGGTTGCTGAGCTGTAGCACCAGGATGAGTATAGCAGGTCGAAGCATCCCTCTTCACTTAGTTGAGTTTATACTTCACTCCTATCGCATCCAGGTCATCTATCAATCCACTCGCCGCATTTACTTTATTCGATTTGGATATTAACCCCAGGATAAAATCATCTTCCAGATCGTACACCTGCAGTTTGAGCTTATGCCGGCCTTTGTGATGATCACATATTTTATCAAGGCTTTCTAACAGAAACTGATCAAGCTGATCAATGGAAATTTTTACGGTAATGGATTTCGTCAGTTCAGCTCCAATGCTCGCCAGCATGCGTGCAGAAGTAATCCTGAATTCATGATCCTGACCTTTCCAACTCAGCTGATAAAATCCTTCGATGAATAAGGCCGTACCCACTTCAAAGATGTCTTTATACTTTTTAAAATCTTCATTGAAAAGCCTTACCTCGAGTGATCCTCTGAAATCCTGCAGAGTAAATATGCCCCACCCTGTTCCTTTTTGCGTAACGCGATGTTCGGCAGAGGTGACCATCCCTGCTAATTTCAAATGCTTGTCTTTATACGATGTCACCATATCCAAAGGACAGTTAGTGAAATTTTCAATCTCTAACCTGTAATCATCCAAAGGATGGCCTGACATATAAATACCGGTAATCTCTTTCTCCCTGCTCAATTTTTCCATTAATGTCCAGTGAGCCACCTGCGGTATGACGGGCTCCGCGAACATGGACATGGATTGATCGCCAAAGAGTGTCATCTGGGTTTGGCTTTTCTGAGACTGAACAGATTGTCCGTATCGAATGGCGTGCTCAATAAGCGAATCATATTTGTCAGAAGGGCCAAAATATTGGGCCCTGTGCGTACCCTGGAAGCAATCCATTCCTCCTCCCATCACCATGGCTTCAAGGGCTTTCTTATTGACCGATTTAAGACTGACACGCGATGTCAGGTCAAAAATGTTTTTATAGGGCCCATTCAATTTTCGTTCGGTAATGATATCATCACCAGAACCTTCGCCCATGTTTTTTAATGCAGAAAGGCCAAACCGAATGGCACCTTTTGAATTAACTGTAAAGTTGATATTGCTTTCATTAACATCCGGCGGGAGCACAGGAATATTCATTCGCTTGCATTCGCGTAAAAAGAAATTGAGTTTCGTGATATCATTTTTATTGTGGGTCAGCACAGCAGCCATGAATTCCGCAGGATAGTGTGTTTTTAACCATGCAGTCTGAACGGATAAAACGGTGTAAGCTGCGCTGTGCGAACGATTAAATCCATAGCTCGCAAATTTGGACATGATTTCGAAGATGTCATCCGCTTTAATCGAAGGCACGCCTTTCGCAGTAGCCCCTTCAACAAATATCTGGCGATGCTTTTCCATTTCATCTGCTTTCTTTTTACCCATAGCACGTCTGAGCATGTCTGCAGCTCCAAGGCTGTATCCTGCCATAATCTGTGCAGCCTGCATGATCTGCTCCTGGTAGACCATAATCCCGTATGTGGGCTTCAGTAAATCAGTGAGCCATTCGTGTGGATAATCGATAGCATCCTTACCATGCTTGCGGTTGATGAACATGGGAATGTAATTCATCGGACCGGGCCTATACAACGCATTCATCGCGATGAGATCTTCGATATTCGTAGGCACCAGTTCACGCAGATATTTCTGCATCCCCGTAGATTCAAATTGGAATATCCCAATCGTCTCTCCCTTTTGAAACAAGTTGAACGTGGCCGGGTCATCCAACGGAATCGTATCCGGATCAACAATTTCCATATCAGCATTTCGCTCGGCAATAATTTTTATAGTATCCCGAACAATGGAAAGCGTTTTTAATCCCAGAAAATCCATCTTCAACATGCCGGCAGACTCAACCAGGTTTCCTTCGAATTGAGTTACATACAAGTCAGTCTCTGTAGATGTGCAAACAGGGATATATTGCATGATATCTCCTGGTGCTATGATCACTCCTGCAGCATGAATCCCGGTGTTTCTCACTGTGCCTTCTACCTGCTGTGCCAGTCGAAGGATTTCACCTTCATGTGTCTGCTCCTTTTCGATTTCCCTTAGTTTCCGGATATTGTCAAGATCACGTGACTGGGCGCCTTCCTCAGCGCCTTTGCCTGCTTTGAATATGTGAGCCAGCGTAGTGCCGGGCATCAGCGGAATCATTTTGGCCAGCCTGTCTGTATCGGAAAGAGGAAGTTCCAAAACTCTTCCAACATCGCGAATTGAAGATTTTGCTGCCATGGTTCCGAAGGTGACGATTTGAGCCACCTGGTTTTTACCATATTTTTTCACTACATACTCAATGACACTTTGCCTGCCTTCGTCATCAAAGTCAATATCAAAGTCAGGCATTGATATCCGCTCAGGATTGAGAAATCTCTCAAAGAGAAGATTATATTTTAACGGATCAATATTCGTGATCGTGAGACA
>JBDSPM010000499.1:0-3131 GCA_039930325.1 Saprospiraceae bacterium | reverse complement strand
ATTTGTTCAGTCGGGGTGGGAATTAAAGGTAAGGAAAAAGCATGGAGCATGGAGCATGGAGCATGGAGCATGGAGCATGGAGCATGGAGCATGGGGCATGGAGCATGGAGCATGAGGCATGGTTCATAGAGTAATAAAATCGCCATTTGCGGAATTTGCTCCAATAGCGGCAAAAAAAATGTGCAATTCCCCCGCGGTTGGTGAGCTGTAGCATTAGGTTGTGAGATGTAGGTCGAACCATCTCGGGGGCAGGGGGCAAATAAGACAATGTCCAAGGATATAAAATGTAGAGGCGCGATGAATCGCGCCTCTACATTGGATACCATTTCTACACACGATTAATCGCGTATCTACATTGAATATCATCCCTACACCTCAAAATTCAAAAAATATCCATCTTTGTAAATGACTTCACCATCCGCTATAATCTCACCTCCTTTCCGCATATCACTGATCATATCCCAATGCACAGTCGATTGATTCTTTCCGCCAGTTTGAATATACGATTGCCCAACGGCCATGTGAATACTTCCACCGATTTTTTCATCAAACAAAATATTTCGCGTTGGTCGCTGAATTTTATAATTGGTACCGATGGCCACTTCTCCAAAATATCTTGATCCTTCAATGGCAAACACCTGGTCCAATACGTTTTGACCAACTTCTGCTTCCCATTTCTTGACCTCACCCTTTTCGACAGTGAGTGTAATTCCCTGCACATCATGGCCACCAAAAACAGAGGGATAATCAAAATGAACCACTCCCTCAACACTAGTTTCAATTGGCCCTGTAAACACTTCCCCTGATGGCATATTTGCACGACCATCACTATTGATCCATATCCGGTCCTTTACCGAAAACCGAATATTCGTTTTCTCATTTATATAAATAATCTCGTCACAGGTATTTAGAAAATCTACGATACCCTTCTGTGCCTTCCTGACCTGAAGCCATGCTGACACAGGATCCTCCTCATTCAGTCTGCATGCATTAAATACAAACGTTGCGTATTCCTCAAGTGTCATTCCCGCCGCTTTCGCAGAAGCTTCTGTTGGATACTGGCATAGACCACGCACCATACTTTTATCAGCAGTGCGATCGAAATAATATTTATTGGCTTTTGCACCAGCTGCAGCTCTTCTCTTTTTTTGCTCAGCAGTAGCTAATGAATCTTCATGGAGGTCGTACGGCGCCCGAATGGCCAGGTAAGCGTCAAAATGTTCCATAGCATATTGATGGAGTGCAGGCTCCATGTCCAATGCCACCCCATTAGCCTCTTTCCAAAAAACAGACATTTTATTTTTAAAGGCGAGATCATATTCAACTGCAACGCCTGATCTCGTTGCCTCCCGATGAATTGCAAGGAGTAGCGGTTCTGCCAGTAAAGAAGTGGAAACAAATAATCGCTGACCTTCTTTCACCTCAAGGCAATAATGCAAAAGCAGGTCAGCATATTTGTCTAAAATGGCCTGATCGGGAGTATAGATTTCAGACATGCTAGTTACCATTCTTTTGTTTTGTATGGATAGCGCACAGCATAAGCGTCGCTGATTTTTGTCTTCATCATTTCTCTTAACTCACTTATATTTTCACATGTAGCTGCGGACACCAGGATATTCTCGACACTATATTCATTGTGCAGCCTGTCCTTGATCTCTACTTCGATCTGTTGCTTGATATCTGGCTCAAGAAATGCATCATAGTTCCGTTCACGGTACAGATCAATTTTATTCAAAACCATGATCGTTGGTTTCTGCTCAATTTTGATTTCCAGCAAAGTCTGATTGACGGCATTGATATGATCTTCATACTGAGGATGGGATATATCCACTACATGTAATAATATATCAGCTTCACGGACTTCATCAAGTGTAGATTTAAAGCTCTCCACCAGGTGATGAGGAAGCTTTCTGATGAATCCAACCGTATCACTCAGCAGGAATGGCATTGTGCCCAGCACAACTTTGCGCACAGTTGTATCGAGTGTTGCAAATAATTTATTTTCTGCAAACACATCACTCTTGCTCAACAGGTTCATCAAAGTTGATTTGCCCACATTTGTATAACCTATTAATGATACTCTAATGAGCTCTCCCCTGTTTTTTCGCTGCGTTATATTCTGCTGATCTATTTTCTCGAGCTTCTTTTTGAGCAGGGATATTTTGTCACGAATAATACGACGGTCAGTTTCAATTTCCTGCTCACCGGGTCCTCTCATGCCTATACCTCCCCTCTGTCTTTCAAGGTGTTCCCAAAGCCCGCGTAAACGAGGAAGTAAATATTGCAATTGTGCTAACTCAACTTGTGTACGCGCCTGAGCAGTCTGTGCCCGTCCGGCGAAAATATCCAGGATCAGGCTTGTCCTGTCCACGATCTTTACTTTCCATTCTTCTTCCAGGATATTGGTTTGCTTACCAGTCAGGTCATCATCAAATATAGCAAGATCGATATCATGCGATTCGATGTACTCCCCGATCTCTTTCACCTTACCGCTGCCTATAAATGTTTTTGAATCCGGATGCGCTAGTTTTTGTACAAAACGTTTTGCCGTCTCCGCACCAGCCGTCTCTGCCAGAAACTGCAATTCATCCAGGTACTCGGTCATCTTCTCTTCAGTAGAAGGAGGTTGTATCAACCCTATCAGCACTGCCCGCTCCAATTGAGGGCCGCCGATATTTTTATTCCTTTCACCTAAATTCCAATTGTTCTTCGCTAATGCCATGGGATAGTAACAGTTTCAAAGTGGGCAAAGTTATTAAAAAGGCGAAGGCTGAGGCTGAGGCTCTTTGCATCAATGAGGAAACTTTCGAGATGTTCGCTTCGGCTACCCTCAGCGACCATCTAAGATTTTTACCTTTTGATTTCGGCTAACGCTCAATCAATGAGTAAAATTTGAAATATTTTATCAAATGTTGAGCGAAACTTCGAGATGTTCGCTTCGACGACCGCTCAGCGACCGGCAGGAATTTTCCAAAAATAATTTCGGCTTCGCTCAATTAGATTAATTTATTTATCAATATTCGGACAAAAATAGTTTTTCAATTTCGAAAACTGTTTGTTATCATAATTAACGCCCCACAATTCACTTTTCACTTTGGTTGCTGAGCTGTAGCACGAGGAGGTGTTAAGCA
>JBDSPM010000498.1:0-9137 GCA_039930325.1 Saprospiraceae bacterium | reverse complement strand
AATGATCCAATGCAAATGAAATGACATTTTTGAGCATGGATTCCGCGAGATCCATATTATCCTTCAGATCGAAAAATGCGACTTCCGGTTCTATCATCCAGAATTCAGCGAGATGACGAGTGGTGTTACTGTTCTCTGCCCGGAAAGTAGGACCAAAAGTATATACTCGACTCAATGCCAGGGCAGCAAGCTCTGCCTCAAGCTGACCTGAAACGGTAAGATTGGTTGCCTTTCCAAAAAAGTCCTTTTTAAAATCCACATCACCTTCCTTATTCTTCTGCACATTCTCCAGCGAAAGTGTTGTGACCTTAAACATCTCCCCTGCTCCTTCCGCATCCGAACCCGTGATAACAGGGCTATGGAAATAAAAAAAACCACGTTCATGAAAGAAATGATGGATCGCATATGCAAGCGCATGGCGGATCCTCATGACTGCACTAAATGTGTTTGTCCTAATCCTAAGGTGAGCGATGTCTCGAAGGAATTCCATGCTATGTTTCTTAGGTTGCAAAGGATATTTATCTGGATCTGCATCACCTATCACTTCGATCGTGTGTGCTTTGACTTCAACGGCCTGTCCTTTACCCTGCGATTCGATGAGCGTCCCTTTAGCCATCACAGCGGAACCTGTCGTAATCCTTTTCAGAAGAGCTGTATCCGTGTTTCCATGATCTACCACAACTTGCATGGTTTGCATACAAGAACCATCACTGATGGCAATAAATTGGTTGCTTCTGAATGTGCGTACCCATCCGTATACGGTGATCACCTGTCCGATAGGATTGGCAGCAAGTATTTCTTTAATGGTTTGTTTCATTGTTTCCTTATCTGGAATTAAGGGAGCGAAGATAGATAGATAACCGCTTTCAATTTAAAGGGCAATGAATGGCATTACACATGGCAGAAATAAACTTCCTTACGACCTCGTGCCACGAGTACTCGTGCCACGAGGTCGTAAGTGCCTGATTTTACACTTAGTTATAAGTGGAAAACAGGGCTCTGAAAATGACCAGTTTTCCGGTTACAAAAGCGGCTTTTTACTAACCATTTTTTGGATTTCAAGACATAGAATAGGAAGACCCTAATTTTGGCATTTTTCCCGAACGTAAGGCTCCGCGTCTTTGGTCCCGAGGTCCAAGGCCCTCTTCCAGTCAAAACAGGCTGCCTCTATATCCCCGAGCGCTTCCAGTGCCCGTCCACGGAAAAAGAAGGACGCACCATGCTGCGGGTTATGTTTAATCGAGGAATCCATGTCATTTCTGGCCTGTGGGAAAAGACCCATTTTCCCATAGCAGAAGCCCCTCTCAAAATACGCATTTGGAAAATCAGGATCAAGCGATATAAGCCTGGAATAAGTTTCGATAGCCAGATTGAGCTGGTTGGATTCTTTGTATGCAACACCAAGATTGAATAATCCATGTTTATTTTCTGGATCGGTTTCAAGGATGGTTTTAAAATCTTTTGCTGCCTCCACGGTCTGGCCACTCGCACCAAGTGCACTGCCTCTGAATTGCAATGCAGTGACATTTTTAGGCTCTTTAACAATTACCTCGTTCGCTATTTCAATAGTCTCAGCATATTTTTTAAGATTGAAGTATGCTTCTGCCAAACGAACCTTTGCATCTGTATAATCCGGGCTCAATTCAACACCTTTTTTCATGTACGGCAATGCAGCTTCCCAGTTACCTCCATCTCTCAACATGGATCCATAATTTAAATTGGCCAGACCTGAACCAGGATTTGTACGAATGGCATTTCCATAATACGTTTCCCATTTTTGATACGTACCGGAATGCCATACATTCACACCTGACCAAAGAATTATTACTGCACCAAAGACCATGGGAGTTGAAGCCTTGTTCACTAATTTCAATTTATCAATTAATCCTAACGCAATCATCCACAAACCCACATAAGGCAACCATGCCCTATGATCCAGGTAATCATATGCCACTCCAGCAAACGATGGTTTGTAGGCCAATGAAGGCAATAATAATCCAAGCCACAAAGCCAAGCCCGTGTATACTATGCGCTGATCCATTTTGTTTTTCCAAACATAATATCCAAACATGCCAAGAACGATTACACCTGCTAAAGTCCAGAAGATTGAATACCCCGGCATGACACTAAACCCAAGCGGAAATATCATTTTAAAAAATTCCTCTGGCAATGATCTCAGATTATGAAAAAAAGCAAATGCAGTTAAATTCCCTGCTGAGGCAATCGCTTTCCCTCGAAGTACATAATAGATTACAAAGAGTGCTGCATTTATGCCTACCCAAATCCAGGATGTGGCGTCAGGCATCTTTTTCTTCTCCACATACATCATCACGAATGCGACAGGTACCAATACAACGGCTGATTCCTTTGACAGCAAAGCCAGTAAAAATACCGGCACAGCAAGCCATAATGATTTTGCAGTTCCTGTTTTTAAATATCGTTGCACAAGTATTAAAAAAAGTAATCCAAGAACCATAAGATACAAATCACCTCTAGCCGCAATCCAACCTACGACATGTGGAGTGAGCAAATTCATGCTGTATAACAAGGCCCCTCCCCAGGCAAGCAAGGGTTTGAAATAAAACTGTAGAAAATAAAAAAGCAATACAACGCCAAGAATGAAAATGAGAAGGTTATGAATATGGTAGACAACTGGATTAGTTTTACCGATGGCATAATCTGTCATATAAGTGATGCTCTGCCAGGGACGGTATAATTCAATACGGGCATCCATAAACCAGGCATCCGTAGTAAAGGCAAGAGGCAGATTAAATCCTTCTTTCAACATCGGGTTCTCCTTAATCATCTTATCATCGTCATGCATGACGTAATTAAAGAAAATCGTCCTTCCATAGACTACCAGGGGAAGTGCGATGAGGAGGATGTATTGCCAGGGTTTCAGCTTTTGAGCCTGCTTTTTAACCTGGGTTGATTTTGATTTCTTATTGACCATTGAGGAAGAAAATGCTGTTAAAGCATCATCACAATACTATGAAGAAAAAATAAGATATGAATCGGGGCCTAACTTTACACCAGGTCAATAAAATTTCTGATCTCTGAAATCATTTCTTCACGGGACTTGTTGCCCGGAATGGCACCATATCGCACAGAAAGACATTGAACAAAAAAATGTATGACGTTGGATTTGACCGGTTCAGGCACTGACCCTTTATCAAGATAGTATTCAAGTTTCTCCTGATCAAGCTCGGCAGGAGGAATGGAAAGCTTGTCTGAAAGAAATTTGTAAAAGATTTCTGTCGCCCACTCGAAATATTCTTTTTCGCTTAAATTAGTTGAAGTTGATTGCAACGTATCCAGCTGCAATCGTGCGTGACGGACAGCAGCTATCCTGTTTTTCTCCCTGGCGGGTACCAGGTCTTCCTGTCTGCGTTTATAAGAAACAAACATTCCCCAAAACGAACCGGTGAGCAAGAGCCCGAAAAGAAATAAATGAGGCATCGAAAGCCAAAACCGGTCATCTGTAGTAATGTTACGGACAGGCCTCAGGGGCAATGGGACTTCAGGAACTTCAAGGATGGCAGATCCTTTTTGTTTTTTAAACCCCTGTGTTACGTTGAGATGAAACGTATCAGAGCTTGCACTCTCATATTTCCGGGTTTGAGGATTGAAATAAATGAGAGGGATCACCACTTTGTATTTACCTGGCTTCGGGGCTATCATTTGGTATTCAATCGTCCTATGATGAGCTATGTGGTCCGTCTCTTCTGCCATTTTATCTTCTACAATTCTCGGATCATATATTTCAAAATCCCCGTCAGCTACAGGCGCAGGAGGATCCCAACGCTTCGAATCGCCATCACCGACGACATCGAGAGAAAGCGTGAAAGCATCATCCGTCGTAATATCTGATGGTCCTGCATTTACTTTCACTGAATACTTACCAACGGCACCGGAAAAATTTGGTGGCGCATCTGGTGGCAGAGGGAGTATGTGAATGACTTTGGGGGTTGAAGCTATTTTTACCATTTCGAGATTTCGCATAGAAAAGAATCCGCGCTTTTCGGGAAATGGCGCTTCAATGCCGGCGTCCAGAATAAAAGGATCGATCGTATAGGTCCCGGATTGATGGGCAAATAGTGCAACCGTTTTTATGACACGTGATGTATACGGAATGCCATTGATATTTTCCATCGAGGAAGGACGGTTATTGTTGCTGAAATTCCGGATAAAAAAATCAGAATAATCATCCTCAGATACAGCTGTAATACTCTGAATATTTACATTGAAAAGTAATTTATAACGCAGGATAATTTGCTGTCCCGGATAATAGGATGATGAGTCAATGTCAGCGATGAGCAGAATTTTCTCTTTTCCTGTAGTGGTGATACCCGGCCCGGATGTACCCTTTGATTTAAGGACTTCTATATTGACCGACCGGGTGGTCAACAATTTGCGGCCTGCCGCCACTTTTGCAGGCTCGATGATAAACTTACCGTCGTGCTCAGCGAGCAATGTATAATTCCAGGATTCACTTCGGCTCACCTCTCCATTCATGATCATCGTACTGGAGGAAATAGAAGGCCCTGAAATAACTTTAAAATTGTCAAAAGACGGTGCCTGAAAATTACTTCCGGATGCATTCTTTAACTCAAATCGAATTTCGAAAATAGTATTCTGAACTACTTTATAGCTGGCGACCGTTGCTGTGAAAACAGGATCCTGTGCATTCAGATCACTGCTGCAAATTCCGGTGATCAGGAAAAATAAGAATGGAAAGAGAAGGTTAAAACTTTCTTTTCTCACGTGCAGGCGGTGTAAGTTTTTCAGGTGGAGAAGGAATGGCAGAAGGTTTAAAATGGGACTTCACTATTATTTCCACTTTATCGATTTTCAGGGAATTCCCTCTATGACGAAAGTAAGCTTCAGGAATAATAATTTTTCCTTCGTCTTTTGCTTTCAGGATATATGAATAGGACTGGCTTGAGGTCTTCTGTCCGTTGGCAATCATAAAGCTGGAAGATGTATTAGGTCCGCTCACTACAGGCACATTTTTGAAATCAGGAGCTACAAACTGACCTTCTCCATTTTGAATCGTATACGTGACTTCAACTAAATCACCGGGATTGATGGTATCTGCACTGACTTCAACTTTCACTGTGGGCTGAGCCAACAGGAAGGTAGTGATACAAGCGAGATAGATAGTGAAGATGGATCTCATGGTTTTTTTGGAAATGAGTTTAAATGTTTAAATCATTAATGCAAATTATTTTCTCGATGTACAACGATTCATCTTTTTTTACTAATTGATTTTTAACGAATTCTCTACAGATACTACTAGCTCAGTTTTGCCCCGATGGGGCAAGAGAGAGTTTCCGATTTCCTTTTGTTACCAACCTTTTGCCCCGATAGGTAAGGAATAAATGTAAAAATCTCATGTCTCACATCTCATATCCTTCCTTATCTATACACTTAGGCTATTATTATTCCCTCTGCTTTTTCATTGCCGCAAATTTCGCAGATTACCTCATATTAAAGTTCCCGCTTGGGGGAACAGAATTCGCAGAATTCAAGGGGGACCATGCTCTATGCTCCATGCTCCATGCTCCATGCTCCTACGGATCTCCCATCTTTGGTGATTCGTGGGCAGACATATCGGTCTGCCCACTACGCATCACCAATCTTTCACTGGCCGCGGTTTGCTGCCCGGTACTTTCTTTAATTTTTCCTGTACACGCTGATCTTCACGCTCTACGGCTTTCAGGATTTCTTTTGCTTCCTCTTTGCTTATATCTTCTTTTGAATCCTGCTGTTGTTGATCTTTTTTGTTTTGGTTTTGGGATGGTTGCTGCTGCTGCTCTTGTTTGTCCTTTTCGGATTGGTCTTGTTGTTGTTGCTGCTGCTGCTGATCCTGATTTTGCTGATCCTGCTTATCATCCTTCTTTTGCTGATCCTGATTTTGTTGCTGTTGTTGTTGTTGCAATTGCCGCATCGCAAGCATCAGGTTTTTTTTGGCTTCTTCATCTTCAGGTGTCAGCTTCAGTGCTTCTTTATAATTTTTTATTGCCTCATCATATTCCTTATTTTGAAAATGCGCATTGCCCATATTGTAATACGCTTTCGTTTTTAAAGCAGGATCGTCAGTGCCTTCAATGGCTTTCTGATATTGTTTTATGGCTTCCGGCATTCTGTTTTGCTCGTAAATAGTATTACCGAGGTTGTAATTGGTCTCCGGTTTGGATTTTAATTCAGCAGCTTTTCTGTAATCGGTCTCTGCGTTTTGGTAATCACCCAGGTCAAATTGCTTATCTGCCTTGCGATACAAAGGATATTCAGGCTGGCTTATCCCTTTTGTAATAAAAAGAATCAGCAGCCCCGCAGTGAGAGATATCAATTTTGCCGGTTGCATCAGATGACTACGTGTTTGTAATTAATCATAGTGTATGCCAGGATCAGCAAAAGCGCGGGCAGAAGGAACCATTGGAAATAACTTCGGTGCTCCGAGAAAGAACGCTTTTCAAGGTGTCCCCGTTCAAGCTTCACCAGCTCTGATTTCAAATCTTCTACGACTTCGGGAATATTGTTGAGGGCATAGTATGTACCATTCCCATTGGCGGCAAGTTCGGTCATCAGCTGCCTGTTGAGTTTTGTCTTCACAGGCTGGCCGGTTTCGTCCCTCTTGAGATCTTTATTTCCATTGATCATGAGTGGAATAGTGCCCCCTTCTTCAGTTCCGACCCCGACGACAAAGGTCGACCAACCTTTTTCTGCAGATTCCCTGACAGCGACGGGTGCATCGGTATCGTGGTCTTCACCATCCGTAATAATGATGACAGCCCCGTTTTCAGACTGATCATCTTTATCTGCTGATCTGGAGACAAGCTTTATGGCCTCACCGATTGCCGTTCCCTGAGTCCCGGCCTGATCAGGATGAGCTGCATTCAGGTACAGTTCTATCGCATGCCAGTCAGATGTCAGTGGACTCTGTATGTAAGCATTTCCTGCAAATAAAATCAATCCAATACGATCTGTTTTAAAAGCTGATGCCAGATCCAATGCGAATCTTCTCGCTCTTTCAAGCCTGTTCGGAGCAACATCCTCAGCCAGCATGCTAGTTGAAATATCAAGACAGATATAGATGTCTGCGGTTGTATTTTCAATGGTTTCCGTCTTATAGCCCCACTGTGGATTGACGGCAGCAATGGTGAGGAATACCAGGGCTAATCCACATAGCCACATTACAGCAGGCCTGCTTCTGAGGTTTGATATCACTTTATTATTGGACAGCGTGGTGCCCCATTTCGACCAGCTCTTTTCATTCAGATAGGAACGTACAAAAAAACCTGCGATGATCAGCACAGGAAGTATTCCAAACCAAAAGAATTCCGGATGTTCAAAACGAAACATGTAATCAGATCTAGTAGGCGTGCAGGATATTCAACATTAGCTAATTAATCTCCAACCTTTACCTGGTATTAACAAAAGTACTATACTGATGGTGAACAACATTTATTGTGACCGTAAGTATGATGTTTACAGATTGTGAACGATTGAAGGTGACTTTTATAGCAGAAATTATCCGATCAATGGAAATTCCCTGAGGAAATCGATCGAAAAGGGGACTCAGGCTGACTTATAAAATAATTGTCAGTTATATTGCACAACTAAGGATCGCCATAATGATGATGATCCGGGCGCTTCAAAATCTAGTTCTTTGGTTTTCAAAGCGCAACACGTAGACCTTTTATCATATATTAATCTAACCGTTTGCCAACCATAAATTCTGTATCAATGGCTTGACGCATAATTTATGTATTACATGGGCTCCAATTGAAAAATAAAAATATTTTTGCACCCTAGGTCTTTCCGTACCAAAGGAAGCCTGAAATTCGATCTCACTAATACCATCAAATCAAACATTAAATCCATCTTTATGAGCAATCCTAATGTCAAGACTGAAAAAGCTGCCAGCAGTGGTTCATTCAGTACTCTTTTTGCTTCTATTTTAATTCCTGTTGCTATCGTTATCGGGTTCGTTGTATTTTTTACAATATTGGGTAATCCATCCAACTTTGAAGACAATAATCCAGCAGGTCACCCCATTCCTGGTAATTATCTCGGGATGATGTTTAAAGGCGGATACCTGGTACCTGTTCTGATGGGTTTGATGATGATTGTACTTGCAGTCATTGTTGAGCGATATTTAACCATCAGGGTCGCCAGCGGCAAGGGATCCATTCCTAATTTTGTTCGGAGGATTAAAGGTTTTCTGGACCGTGATGATGTAGCAGGTGCCGTTGCAGAATGCGATAAACAAAGAGGTTCTGTTGCCAATGTCATCCGTGAAGGGTTGAGAAAATATCAGGAAATGGGTGAGGATAAGGGCATGGAAAAGGAACAAAAAGTACTCGCTATCCAGAAAGAAATTGAGGAAGCCACCTCACTTGAGCTTCCGATGCTTGAAAAAAATCTTGTCATCCTTGCTACGATTTCATCAGTAGCTACACTTATGGGACTTCTGGGCACAGTATTCGGAATGATCCGGGCTTTTTCTGCCATTGCCACTGCAGGAGCTCCTGATGCTGTTGCCTTGTCAACTGGTATATCTGAAGCTTTGATTAATACAGCTTTAGGTATTAGCACATCCGCGGTCGCAATTATTGCATATAACTATTTCACCACTAAAATCGATGGTTTGACATACGGTATAGATGAGGCTGGCTACAGTATTGCGCAGAATTTTGCAGCAAAACATTAATTCTCATCATTCCGTTAAATAGTAACCATGCCAAAGGTCAAAATACCCCGGAAAAGTACTGCAGTTGACATGACCGCCATGTGTGATGTGGCTTTCCTGTTGCTTACTTTTTTCATCCTCACTACTAAATTCCGGCCTCAGGAAGTGGTGCAAATTGATATACCATCATCTACTGCTCAATTCCCAATCCCGGATCGTAACATCATGTTGTTTCAGATAGCACCTGACGGAAGGATCTTTTTTGGTCTGGATGATCAGCCGACCCGTTTGAAATTACTGGACAGACTTTCTTCAGAATATAGCCTGGCTCTCTCAGAAGACGCAAAAGATGCTTTCAGAACACTTGAAACCTGGGGTATGGACATCAGATCACTGCCGGAATTCCTGGAGAAACCTCCTGGTGAGAGAGCTTCCATGCCTC
>JBDSPM010000497.1:0-2551 GCA_039930325.1 Saprospiraceae bacterium | reverse complement strand
TGTATTTTGCCCTGATACTGATGGTAGCATCATACGGATCTCCGTCCCAGTGAATTTTTCCACCAGGCAAGAGTTCGAATTGCTTACGTACAATTTTAAAATTGGTAAATAGGTAATCTCCTCGTGTAATAATATAATTACCTGACATGGACAGATTACCAGAACGACTCATCGCGATTTGTAAATCGCCGTTACCTATCCCTCTTAGCACTTCACCCGTATTATCATCGAATATGATGTCTACCTGTGCATCGTCTGTGATGGTGATATTCATCGTTAGGTCAATGCCGCTCAGCTTGAATGGGCTTAGTTTTGAAGCAGGCAGGACTCCGTTCTGAAGAAATACCACAAAATCTCTGTCTGTGTTAGCCTTCGATCCTGATAATGGAATATAAAGATGAGTGCCTTTTGCGGTAACCATATTGATACTCATTTTTGGATTTGCCACTGTTCCTGTGAATTGCGCGAAGACAGAACCTATGCCTTTTCCATAGAAATTGAGATTCTCTTCTGATGTAACATCAAGCCCAAGAATCCTGTCTGATGTAATTGTGGCTCTCAACCCAAAATCCCTGAAATAGTGATGCGTCAGCCCTCCCTGAATTGTTGCTGAATTGCCCATGACATCAAAGAGCTTATCACCGGTGAGATCGATCATGGTCTCTGTGATCTCAAACGGCTGATCATGAAAGGAATAGGCAGTGCCGAGATAATTGACGGTGGTACTTCCATTATACACACGCCCTCTTCCACGCGGATTGAGTTTGTTCGTTTTGCCGGAAATATTTAATGTGAAATCAACGGATCCTTCCGTGTCATGCACATTACCTCCGAGGAAAAATTCTATGAAATCCATTGGAAACTGTGTACCTACGAAATCAAGCCTGAGATAATTCTGGCTTGCTTTAGGAACTGTATTGATCGGGGGCAGATACGCTCCCTTTCCAACAAGATGTACTTCGTCACCTCGCATATTCATAGCGAGATCAATTTTCACAGAGTCCTTGGGATCATTCATTACTCCATTGATGGTCCAGTCACCATAGGGTTTGCCATTGACCTTGAGTGCAGGAATGTGCAACATCGTATTCATCTGCTTTATCTTAAACACATTGTCAATCTTCAAATCGAGGGTATACACGCCGGAAAAATGAAATTTATCCTGCACCCAAAGTGTATTGAGATATTCCACATCAAACCCGGTAATAAAGGCTTCGATTCCATGATTGTCTACATCATGGACCACGATTTTTTTATCTCCCGAATTCAGCTCCAGGTTTTCAAGATTAAATTCACCTTTTTTAAACTGAACCCTGTTGCCGGAAGGAATAGTCCAGTCATCATTCAGCATTTTAAGCTTTCTCGGGTTAAAGCTAAACGTCCATAACCCGTCTTTTGGATCCGCTGCTATTTCAAGATCCAATTCATTAATGAAGTCTGCTATATTGTCTGTTTTAATCCTGGCCCTGACACTATCATCGGTAGCTATGCCTGATATGAACACATCTTCAAAAAATAATTTCTCTTTTAAGTCTGCAGCAATGACATTCAGATCCAGCATGGCCGTCCCCTTTTTTTCACTAAAGTTGACCGTTGAGCCATACACATTAACGTTGGCATAATGAAGCTCCGGCAATTCAAAATATCCCGTAGTCTCTTCTTCCTTGAGATTAAGCGTCCCACGCGTGGTTGCATTTTTGATGACAAGTCCATGAATGCCTGCGAGGTTAAGCCATTCTTTGGTGTCATTGATTTTCAGATCCCAGGAGAACCGCTGATTAAACGTTGAAGTGATTATTTTCTTTGGCGCATCAATGGCACTTGGATATTTATCATGCAGGTATTGTTGCAATTGATTTGGAAACGTGATTGGATCAAATACACCGCTAAAGGTACCTGATACAACATCTGATTTGAATTTGTAATACCGGTCATGCGAAACTGAATCAATCAACGCAAGAACAGAAAGGCTATCCAGTGCGTAATTAACCCCTTTGATCGTAGCTTTTATTTTTTCTCCCTTCAGTGAACCATGGAACTGATCAATATTTCCTGCAGTCAGATTTACATCAAAAATACCACTGATGGAAACAGGCATGGTTCCTAATCCCAATTGTTCGAAACGCACACTGTCTATTCGTGTGATAAAATCAAGTTTGGGCCTATCTCCCTTCAAATCCACATTTCCTTCGAAATGCATCACCACATTTGGATCGTTTATGTCAAGTGTTCCGTTAAATAATTTTTCACTGATTTGACCTTCCAGGCGAACATTATGGTACGTATAATTTTTGTAGGTGATAGAGGAAACCACTGCTGATAATTCGGCTGAGAGTGATTCAGGTGTTAAGCCCGTACCATCTATAACTCTTCCTGTCATAGTGACGCGGCCAATATCGGGTTGGTCGATAAGCGTGCCGAGATCAAAATTATCAAGGCTTATGGCTCCGGAATATTTTCCTTTTGCTATACCATGGATTGTATTCAGGTTCATGTCAAGCTTCATGACGCCGAGTGAAGTATTGAATGTGCCGAAAGTGACAAAATCATC
>JBDSPM010000496.1:0-2770 GCA_039930325.1 Saprospiraceae bacterium | reverse complement strand
AGCATGGCACGATGGCATCCATAATAGGAGACATGAGTCAGGAACATCCAAAACAGGTAATCCTGCAAAGCAATATCGGCGGAAAGAGGTTGGTGAATATGCTTACAGGTGAACAATTGCCACGAATCTGTTGATGACACGGGATCCCTGGAACTGACGAAGGGATTGGTAACCCAGGGATACCCATTAGAACCTTGAGTCTTGTCTCATAATTATTTTTAAATCCAGGTAAAACAAAGTTCCATTTAATCGGAATTGTATAACATTTTTTATATCTTATGTAATGCATAACTGACTGTGCAGTATCAACTTTGCCTCATTAATTCAACTAAGCTACAAAACCATGACTACCCTGGGCCACATTAAGACTTTTGTAATTCTGATTCTTTGCACGGTGCTGATGACCATTATCTCCTGCACGAACAACACTAAACCAGTAGATTCCAAGAAACTTGCAGAAGATGTCAATAACGCAAAAATGGATAACACCAAAGACGAAAAGGACGCAAAATTCCTGGTCAGAGCAGCCGAAATCAATCAGGAAGAAGTCAGGTTGGGACAACTGGCCCAGCAAAAGGGTGTGAATGCCGGTGTGAAAGAGTTTGGTAAAATGATGGAGGCAGATCACAGCAAAGCTATGGCAGATCTAACCGCAATGGCAAACAGAAAATACATAAATATTCCAACTACTCCAACAGAAGATTCAAAAGCCGCATATGATAAGATGAACGGAAAGAATGGTGTGGATTTTGACAAAGACTATGCTGACATGATGGTTAGCGGGCACAAAGATGTCATTAATCTTTTTGAGAAAGCTACATCAGATTGCACAGATTCTGAAATAAAGAGCTGGGCACAATCTATGTTGCCGGCTCTGCATTCGCACCTCGACCATGCACAAGCTTTGCAAAACGCTGTAAAATAAAATCGGAAACTAATCCCAATTGACCTGTACGGATAAAACTCGTTTTATGTGTACAGGTTTTTTATTTGGGCGAACTTTACAAATGGCCCGATACCGAAGCTATTTATTCCAATGAGATCAACTTCCTTTTAGAACCCAGGCAAAGCAAGTAAAGTGACTTCTGTAAGAGGAGCATAATAAGACTTTAGGCCCTCATTTGAAGAATTTGCTTCAAACCAATATTTCCAATCTGCAACCACCATATTAGCCTTGCAGGGAAGATTGCAACTTCCTATCTTCCACCCACATCGTTTAAATACTTTTCTATGAATTATCTGACATCCTGTCTGTTCATGTTATTATTTATTGGCTTTCAACATGAATCTCAGGCTCAGGCCACAAAATATGTCAAAATCGATACCTCTCTTATTGGAAATAATCCTGCAGCCGGTAAATATGTAAGTGTTCGCGGCTTCAAGATGTATTACGAATCCTATGGCTCCGGTCAACCTGTGCTTTTGATTCATGGAAATGGAGGTGAAATCAGCAATATGAAATACCAGGTATCTTTTTTCGCGCAGCAGTACAAGGTCATAGCCGCTGATAGCCGCGACCAGGGAAAATCAAAAGATCCGCATGATTCGATTAGCTATGAAATGATGGCAGATGATCTGAATGGATTGTTGGACAATCTCAATCTTGATTCAGTCTATGTGATAGGATGGAGTGATGGAGGAATAGAAGGATTATTATTAGCGATGCGCCATCCTGGCAAAGTAAAAAAGTTAGCGATTACAGGTGCCAATCTTTGGCCTGATACTACTGCTGTAGATCCCTGGGTCGTTAGCACTACTGCTGAATATTGCAAAACATTAGAAAGAGACCCTAAAAACGTAGAAAACAAACATAAGGCTAAATTGACAAGGCTATGTGTTGATGAACCAAATATACTTGCAAGGGATCTTTCTAAAATAAAATGCCCGACACTTGTCATCGGCGGAGATCATGATGTCATCCTGCCCCAGCATACCATGCTCATCGCACAATCGATACCAAACTCATATCTATGGATCGTACCTGATTCCGGGCATTCTACCCCGATCAACTATAAAAATGACTTTAACCGGGTGGTCAATGATTTCTTCATGAAGGCATACCGGAATATTGAAAGAGAAGCGAGGTTCAATTAAGTGAAAAGTGAAAAGTGAAAAGCGAAAAGCGAAAAGTGAGAGGGCCCTTTTTCCCCTTTAAACATTTATCCCTCACGTCACCGGATTTTTCGAAATTTGCATTATGAAGCTAATCCTCCTCACACTTTGCCTCCTTAGCACTTTGGTAATTCCTATCGGTTGTAAAAACGGTACTCCCCTCACCAAAAGAGAACCTCTAACCCAGGAAAAAGCTCAGGATGCTGTCCGGGCATATGTCACTATGCATGGATTCGAACACCTGGACCAGGTCATAAGCGGAGGCACAATTCAGAAATATGAAAAGCTCGAAATGGAATCGGATGGCAATGCCAGCATGAAAGTTTATTTTAAAAGTCAAACCGCAACGGAACCTTTGGGTATCATTTTTATTTTCGGTCATACCTCTCCAGATCGCTGGGCGATAAAATCATTACAAGCCGAGAGCAGCGCATCCAACGAGCTAAATCAATGGCTTGAGAATAAAAGAAACCTGAATGTACCGGTGAAATAGTTTATTCTTCCGGCTTCCAACAAAATTAAATCTTGCTCTTCTCCGTAAATGACCTTTTATGATTGGTTTTTTCCTGCATTCATTCTTCACTCTTCGTTATTCACATTACCTTTAGTCTTTCTGATCAATTCTATTTTTACAAATCATGAAGATTTTCTTTTGGTG
>JBDSPM010000495.1:0-5678 GCA_039930325.1 Saprospiraceae bacterium | reverse complement strand
TGATCAAATAATCCTTGTCTTTTGATGGCGAACTATAAGATATGATCGTATCTCCTATTGCAGAGAAAATAGTGACAACCATGGTATCTTCTTTTTTCAATGTATCAGGTAAGAAATAATAAGTATTCAATCCACCGGTGTAATTTGTACCAGCAGTAACACTTTTACCACCACCGCCTGTCAGACGATATGTATCTGCAGGCTGAAAAACGTTGAAGGCTTTAACTGCGGGCTGCTGCAATTTTCTGAGCTGTGCGAGGTCATCGAGGATCCAGAAGCTTCTTCCTTGTGTGGCAGCAATCAGGTTATTGTTTTTGATAGCGAGATCGGTAATTGGAACAATCGGCAAGTTCAGTTGTAGCGATTGCCAATGATCGCCATCATCAAAGCTTATATACATACCTGCCTCCGTGCCTGCATACAATGTCCCCTTTTGTTCGGGATCACTTCGAATAACTCGCGTAAAGTGTCCCGAATCGATTCCCTGCGTAATGAGCTGCCATGTCTGGCCGAAATCACGTGTCCTCAGAAGATATGGTTTATCATCACCTGATTTATACATTGTAGCTGCTACATAACATCCGCCATCGAGATGAGGATCAGGTTCGATCGAATTGATCATGATCCATTTCGGTAGGAAGGATGGCGTCACGTCCTGCCATGAAGCGCCGCCATTTTTTGAAACATGAATAAGTCCGTCATCGCTCCCAACCCAAAGTAAATCCTTCACACGTGGACTTTCTGCAGCAGCAAATAGGGTGCAGTAATATTCGACAGTCGTATTGTCTTTTGTTATTGGACCACCTGATGCATTCAGTTTAGATGTATCATTTCGTGTAAGATCCGGACTGATGGTTGTCCAGCTCTGGCCTTCATTAGTAGTAACGTGGAGATGATTTGAAGCGGCATACAATTTGTGCGGATCATGTGGTGAAAAGAAAATCGGGAAATTCCATTGAAACCGATACTTGCTTCCTTCGGCACCATGACCAATAGGCATATCCGGCCAGACATCTATGTTGCGAGTAAATCCTGTTTTATGATCGTGACGTTCGATAACTCCACCATAACATCCTCCGTAGACGATATCATCATTGAGCGGATCAACTGCGATGTGACCGCATTCACATCCTGCCGTCACTTCCCAATCCTGTTCACCAATGGGACCTCCGGTGGTTCTATTTGAGATTCTCACTGTAGAATTGTCCTGTTGAGCTCCGTAGATACGATAGGGGAAATGAGTGTCAGTAGTAACCCGGTAAAACTGCGCAGTGGGTTGATTGTGATAGGATGACCAATTCTCTCCTCCATCATAGCTCACTTGTGCACCGCCATCATCACCTATGATCATTCGATTGGAATCATCAGGATCTATCCAAAGATCGTGATGATCACCATGTGGAGCTCCGTGAGCTGTAAATGTCTTTCCTCCATCTTTGGATATGTGGTAAGATACATTGACGACATACACTATATCCTCTGAAGCCGGATCAGCGTATATGCGTGAATAATACCATGCGCGTTGTCTCAGATCCCTTTCGCTATTAACTCTAGTCCAGTTCTTTCCGCCATCATCTGAACGGAACACACCTCCATCTGCATTTTCGATGATGGCCCATACCCGATTGCTGTTAACAGGGGATACTGTGATGCCTGATATTCCCCAAATTCCCTTCGGAAGACCAGGTGAGGTTGAAATATTTTGCCATGTTTCTCCGCTGTCTTTGCTTTTCCATAGAGCCGATCCTTCGCCACCGCTGCTCATTTCATATGGATTGCGATGTACTTTCCAGGTAGTGGCAAATAGAATTCGTGAATTGTTGGGATCGATAATCAGGTCAATACCTCCGGCGCTTTCGTTGACAAAAAGTTTTTGTTGCCATGATTTTCCACCATCAATGGATTTGTAGATCCCTCGTTCTTTCGTGTCTTTGAATATGTCACCCAATACTGCTACATAGACGATATCAGGATTATTGGGATCAACTCTGACGCGAGGTATATGTTTTGATTCCTCAAGGCCAATGTGCTGCCATGTTTCTCCGGCATCGGTCGAGCGCCACATTCCATTTCCGGAAGATACATTTCCACGCACGGTTTCTTCCCCGCCACCGACATAGATGACATTGTGATCAGAAGGAGCTACTTCGATAGCGCCGATGCTTCCGCCAAAAAACCCATCAGAAATATTTCCCCATGTCTGACCGCCATTTTTCGTTCGCCATACACCGCCACCACTGGCACCGAAGTAGTAAAGGTTTGGTTTGCCCCTGACGCCGGTCACTGCAGAAGATCGTCCTCCTCTGAATGGTCCGATACCTCGCCATTCGAGATGCCTGAACATGGCTGTATCAACAGGTATAAATGCAGGGGTCGTTATTTTTTTGCGTTGTCCGCTCGCCCCCGACAGTAAAAGCAAAGACATCAGCAGTGAAAAAATTAATTTAGCTACCATGTTATGAGTAATGATAAATTTGGTGTGAAAATTAAACATTTAACCATGAATGAAGATGTTTCGGGTATAGCGCAGTTAGATTGTTCATCCATCCAGGTCGAAATTATTATTGAGGAATCCTGGATAAATCAATTTATCAGAGAGAAGCAAATCGTATTAACACTCGATGAAAAAAATCATCTTACTACTCTTCAGGTAAGCATTCGAGCAGGTTCGCTGAGTGTCAGCGCTGATATTCTAGAAAAGGATGGGTCTTCTCTTGAATTGAATGCACAACCTGAGTGGGACGCCAACCGCCAGCAATTGTCTATAAAAGATGTAAAGCTTCAGACCAGTAGTAAAAATTTATGGGTGAAAAGTGCAGGCTGGTTTGCGCAGGCATTTCTCAACTCCAGAATTGATAAAAAAATCGCGGATCAGGCTAATTTACTTTATCGAACACAGCTTGAAAAAATTTTAAAAGAGCCGGTTCATTTTCCTATTCCAAAAACCGGAGGAGGTGAAGTAGATATTACTGCCATTTCAGTCCGGGAATTGATTTTCACCGATCAGGCTATTCGTGTAAAAGCAACTATCGATGGGTATTGGAAACTTTATCTCACCAATAGCAAACAAGAATTATAATCTCAGGCTGATCCGGTGCAATCCGGGACGGTATTCTTTGAAAATTATTTTTTCAACCTCCTTTAAATGAGTCGGATTATTGACGAAGTCCAGTTCTTCTATATCAACCACCACAATAGGGTAGGAGGGCTGGCTATAAAAAAATTCGAAGTATGAATCCTGAATGTTCTGAAGATATTGGACCGTGATGCCGTTTTCATATTCCCGATCCCGGCGTTGTATTTGTTGCAGTAATTTTTGTGGGGTCCTATGTAGATAGATGAGAAGCTCGGGATTAGGAGAAGTTGCATTGAGCATAGAAAATAATCGCTGAAAAAGCCTGTATTCTTTTTCGTCAAGATTTTTTCTTGCAAAGATCAGCGTCTTCCAGAAACAATAATCAGCTACTGTAAATTCATAAAACAAATCATGCTGTAGAGTAGTCTGAGACAATTGTTTATGCCGTTCAGCCATGAAAAACAATTCAACGGTGAATGCATATCGTTCCGGGTTTTGGTAGAAAAAAGGAAGAAATGGATTATCGTCAAACTGTTCGAGCAGCAATTGAGCAGGGTAGGCATTTGATATTAGTTCGCAAAGGGTTGTTTTCCCGGACCCAATGTTGCCTTCGATGCATATGTATTTATAAGGCGTTGTCCTGCTCATCCGGGTTGAATATATACACTTCTCCAGTATCCCTGCATTCAAGATAGAGTTCTTCGACGGTTTGATGCAAGATAGGATGCATTACCTGGCTTGCAATATCCATCAGCGGGATCAAAGCAAAATTTCGCTCATGGAAATGCGGATGAGGAATGATGAGATCTCCATGGTTAATAATATGATTTCCATTAAGAAGGATATCAATATCCATATGCCTTGCATGCCATTTTTCACCTTCAACTCTTCCAGTCTCTTTTTCGATCCTCTTGATAAAAGCTAGGACTTCCGCAGGTCCCACAATAGATGTAACAGCAATCACCTGATTGAGAAACCATGGCTGATCTTCTATGCCCCAAGGTTCGGTTTCATAGACAGAGCTTTCTGCATTAATCTTTCCAAGAACTGTTTCAATCCGTTTTCTTGCCGTGTTAAGCTGAGCAACACGATCACCAAGATTACTGCCAAGGGATAAATGATACGTATAGGATGATGACATGAGAGAGAAGAACGTCCGAAAGGTAAAAAATGATTCGCTCTGAAGTCCAACTAAATCAATTCAATCTTATCACACCCTGTGGCACTACTAGTAGTGCCACTACTAATAGTGCCACTAACTCTTAAATCATTGATAATCAATACCGCTTATTCATCCACACCATGTTTCCCCTTGGGACCTTAGGTTAAAATTGATTACAGCGTTTTACGCGATCTCAGACGCCACATCATGGGATAATGGTTTTTCCATCCTTGTGAAGTTAGTTTCAACCAACCCAGATTCGTTCCCTTGTATTTTGCGACGTACCATCCGTTTTCAAGTCCCGAAGTAGTAAAAGAAGTCGATCTCTCTAAATAATCTAATGCACCGTTTGAATCAAGATCAATACTTCTGACATCAGAATGTTTAATTCCTGCCATTACTAAAAAATGGGAGGGGATAAAATCATTTCCCTTTAGCTGCCCTGCATTCCCTGTAATCTCAATGTACGGAATACTCTGAAGAACTTCATTGGCTTTTTGCTCTGCTGAGGATGATATCAAGGAAAATTGTTCACTGTTTTTCCTTACATGGAGACCTGAATCTGATGACAGAACTTTTTCTAAAACGGACGGGAGTTGTGTAAATTGATTTTGAGGCTTTTTGTTTCCATGATGATTGGATTTTTCTTTTGAATTATTTTTTAAAACGGATATAAATAACCCCTCACCTCTTACTTTATGAGGATACATTTGATAACCCGTAGCCTCCTTAAAATACATGGTTTCTATTCCCCATTCAACCGGGAAATTCAATTTGACGGACTCAAGATCATACGCTTCATTAAAATGTGAAATGTTGTAAATATTTTCTTCATAACTATATGAACAGGTACTGTATATAAGATATCCTCCCGGTTTTAGGGCTTTGACAACCTCGTTGACAATCTGTTTTTGAAGTATGGAGCAGCTATCCACGAATCCCGGAGTCCATTGATGGATAGCTTCATCTTCTTTTCTCATCATGCCTTCGCCTGCACATGGAGCATCTATCAATATAATGTCAGCTAATGGTTCCCGGAAAGAAGAAGGCTGTTGACCCGTGAGCATAGTATTTAGAAAACCGCCTTTTACAAGATTTTCCCAAAGGATTGTTTTACGTTTAGGTACTACTTCATTTGCTACAAGAATATCAGCTGTATTTAAGTGACTTGCAAGTATGGCTGTTTTTCCGCCTGGTGCTGCACATAGGTCTAACCAGATACGCGGACTTTTATCAAGGTTTAATTGTTTGATGACGTCATCCAGGATCATAGAAGAAGCCTCTTGCACATAATATGCACCTCCGTGCCAATGAGGATCAAGATGAAAACGCGGACGCGTGCTCAGGTAATATCCATTTTCGCACCAGGGCACCTGTTCAATGTCATGGAAAGATGATCGTCCTTTTTTATGATTTAATCGTATGCTGGTAGCAAATGGC
>JBDSPM010000494.1:0-8812 GCA_039930325.1 Saprospiraceae bacterium | reverse complement strand
AGGGATGAAACAAATTTCCTTCTGGATTATTTGCAGAAACATCCTAATCATCAATTTGATATCGTCGGCATATCATTTGAGAGGCATACAGATCAGGTTAAGGCCCTAAATGCCATACGGACGTATCGTGATAAGCTAAATATTCCTTACCCTATTTTGTATGGGGGATCAAATGACAAAGCGCAGGCATCGCTGGCATTGCCGATGTTGAATAGTGTGATTGCTTTTCCCACCTTAATTTTTCTCGATGCAAATAATAAAGTGGTTGCCATTCATACAGGCTTTGAAGGGCCTGCAACTTCTGGATACGAAAAATTCAAATCTGATTTTGATTCAATGATTAAAAAAATATCGGAGGCCAATGAATAAATGTATTCTTATAACTGGTGCCACCAGCGGAATTGGATTAGCGACGGCACATGAATTTGCCGCGCATGGTTACGATTTGATTTTGACCGGCAGGAGACAAGAGCGCCTGGATCAGATAAAAGAAGACATCCAAAAATCATGTCAGGTAAGCATCACCCTCTTATGTTTTGATGTTCGTCACTATGAGGAATGCGTCAAAGCAATTGCCTCTATCACTCAGCCGATAGATGTTTTATTGAACAATGCAGGACTTGCCCGTGGCTTTGATTATGTCTACCAGGGAAATATTGAGCACTGGGAAGAAATGATTGATACCAATGTGAAAGGCCTCATGTACATGACTCGCCTTGTAAGCCCCGGAATGGTGGCAAGAAAATCAGGTCACATTATTAACCTGGGCTCCTCTGCAGGCAAAGAAGTATATCCAAAAGGAAATGTGTATTGTGCGACGAAATTTGCAGTAGACGGCTTTACACGTGCTATCCGGACTGAGCTTCATGTGCACAATGTGAGGGTTTCACAAATATCACCGGGTCATGTGGAAGAAACTGAATTTGCAAGGGTTCGTTTTGACTGGGATGAAGCGAGAGCGAAAATTTATGATGAATTCAATCCACTTACTTCAAAGGACGTAGCCGAAGCTATTTATTTCATTGCGTCCCGGCCTCCGCATGTCAATATCCATGATATATTCGTTATGGGAACACAACAGGCCAGCAATACGAATATTGACAGGTCAGGCAGAAAGTATGATCACATAGAGCATTAAATTAAGCACGAACTATTTTATACTATGAAAAATAATTTCAATCACCTGTTCTTCTTTCTATCCTTCATCATGATGTTTTCTTGCAAAGAAAAAACCACGACTACGGAAACAAAAAACCCCAAAATTGCCATCGTGAATGATATCCATTCGTATGCTAGACCCTCTGAAGCGGTCATCAAGCATCTGTCTCTTGATCTGAAAGTTGACTTCGATTTGAAAAAGCTTTCCGGTACAGCATCGTATGATATCTCGGTACAAGATGGTGCAGACAGTATCCGGCTTGATACGAAAGGCCTGGATATCCAGCAGGTTTCCGTCGATGGAAAAAATACACCTTTCAGCATGGGCAAAGAGGATAAATGGCTTGGTCAGGCCTTAAGCATTCCTGTCTCAAAGACATCCAAAAATTTACTTATCACATATTCTACACGTCCAACTGCTGAAGCCCTTCAATGGCTGGTAGCATCCCAAACAGCAGGGAAGCAACACCCTTATCTGTTCACGCAAGGTGAAGCTATACTAACGCGCACCTGGATTCCAATACAGGATAGTCCAGGAATACGGTTGACCTATAATGCTAAAATTACTGTGCCCAAGGATCTTATGGCTGTGATGAGCGCAACGAACCCAACAGAAAAAAATCCTGATGGGGTCTATACATTCAAAATGGATCAACCTATTCCTTCTTATTTGATAGCACTTGCAGTTGGTGATCTCGGCTTTAAATCCATGGGTAAGAGAACAGGTGTATACACTGAGCCTTCTATGCTTGACAAGGCTGCATATGAACTGGCTGATATGGAAAAGATGGTAGAAACAGCTGAATCCCTGTATGGCCCATATCAGTGGGGCCGGTATGATGTCATCGTTCTTCCTCCTTCATTTCCATTTGGTGGAATGGAAAATCCAAGGCTCACCTTTGCCACACCTACGATCATAGCCGGTGACAGGTCGCTTACTTCACTGATCGCACATGAGCTTGCACATAGTTGGTCCGGCAATCTTGTAACCAATGCCACATGGAATGACTTCTGGCTGAACGAAGGATTTACAGATTATTTTGAGCGCCGAATCATTGAAGCACTCTATGACAAATCTTACAGTGATATGCTCGCTACTTTGGGATTGCAATCATTAAATGAAGGGATGAAGGATTTATCAAAAGAAGACACGCATCTCTTCCTGAATCTTGCAGGAAGAAATCCGGATGATGGGATGACAGATATAGCTTACGAGAAAGGCGCACTCTTTCTGACCATGCTCGAGCAAAAAGCAGGTCGTGAAAAGTTTGATGCTTTTCTCAGGAAATATTTTGCGGATCATAAATTCCAATCGATGACCACAGAAAAATTTCTGGCCTACCTTGACGAAAACCTGATCAAACCAAATCATCTGAATGTAAACGTCGACGAGTGGGTGTATAAACCAGGGCTGCCGGATTCAATACCCGTATTTGCTGCGGAAAGATTTGTAAAAGTTGATCAGCAGGTGTCCGATTTTTTAAAGGGCAAAAAAGCCGCATCGCTTGATACTAAGGACTGGAGCACGCATGAATGGCTGCATTTTATCAAAGCCATACCCGATAGCATTCCGGAGGCGAAGATGAATGATCTTGATCAGAAATTTAAATTAACAACATCCAACAATAGTGAAATACTGGATGCATGGTTCAAGCTCGCGATTTATCAGGGCTATAGTCCAAAAATTCTTCCGGCGATCAGGTCATTTTTAGTAAATGTGGGAAGACGAAAATTCCTCACACCGCTGTATACTGCCTTTAAAGAAAAAGGAATGATCGGTGAGGCCAGGAGTATTTTTGAAGAAGCGAAAGCAAATTATCATTCCATCGCTTACAATACAATCGATGCATTGCTAAAAGATTCGAAATGAGTTTTACATTATTGGTTCACCAGATAATAGGAGCCAGTCGTGATGAAATCCCTCAACCATGGAATTCGACTCAGAAAACCTGATTGAATGCGGGGTCTTACTTTGAATTTATACTCATAGATAGGATTGAATAAAAAATGCCGGCGACCTGCGATTTTCAGTTTATTGAATTCCAGGCAACGCTCAAACCGTTCAATGCTTATTCCCGTATCTTTTATTTCAAGCAGTTCACGGATGGTAACATCTTTTTCACCTCCCACCTTCAGCATTCCTCTATACAGGGATTTTGGCAATAGATGATAATACGGCAGCTTACTTAAGAGAGCGTTTTTGCAGACCTGCTGGTGGCCTCCATAGGGCATCTGCCAGGGTGGAAAAGCAAAAAAAATATATCCACCCGGGTTCAGGAAGGAAGGCAACCGGTGTATGAACTCTTTCTGTCCAGGAATATGCTCGATCACATCTTTCAGAATGATGAGATCATATCGGCCGTTGAGATCGTGGTCCGGATCTATATCAAAAATATTCCGGTTGATAAATTCAATTCGGCCCTCTTTCAAGGCCTCATCATGAAACTGTTCTGCAAGATGTATTCTGCCCGCTGACAATTCAATACCTGTACAGAAAGAACCTTCTTCGAGAAAACATTTTAGCACACCGGCTTCAGCACACCCTATTTCAAGCACGCGATTCCATTTTTTGCCAGGAACAATGCTTTTTATGTAAGGCAGGATGTAATCCTTTGTCACGCGATATTGTATATCAAAGTATCGCTCTTTATCGCGGTGGAATTCGTACATTATTTTCCTTTGAATTCCGGCTTTCGCTTTTCAATAAAAGCTGCGGTGCCTTCCTCAAAATCTTCAGTAGAAGCAACTTCACCAAAAGTCTTTGCTTCAAATACAAATCCTTCATCACTTCCACTGAAGTATTGGTTTACTGTTCTGATGACACCGGCAAGTGCGAGTGGCCCCCTTGACATCATCTTTGATGCAATTTCAAGAGCCCTTTCAATCAATCGCTCCGGTTCTGTGACATAATTGACCAATCCCAGGCGAAAGGCCTCTTCCGCATTTATCAAATCACCTGTCAGCAATAATTCCATGGCCTTCCCCTTGCCGATCAATTGTACAAGGCGTTGTGTACCTCCATATCCGGGAATAATTCCAAGGCTTACTTCAGGTTGCCCAAATTTTGCCTTTGAAGAAGCTACGCGGATATGACAAGCCATAGCCAGCTCACAACCGCCACCAAGTGCAAATCCATTTATGGCACCAATGACAGGCAAATGGAATTCTTCGATCTTATTAAAAATAAGCTGGCCTTTTCTGCTAAGTGATTCTGCCTGGTCACTAGACAAACCGTGGAGCTCTTTTATATCAGCCCCGGCCGCGAATGCTTTGTCCCCTTTACCTGTGATAATGATGCAGGAGGCATCATATTCATTATAATCTAAAGTAAAAAATGAATCAAGTTCATCGAACATTATGGAATTCAACGTATTGAGAGCTTCTGGCCTGTTGAGATGAAGAAGCAGTACCTGGCCTCTCATCTCAGGCACAAGCGTTTGAAATTGTTTCATAGATCAAAAGTAATCAACCTCCAACCTGAAAGAGGTTAAATAATATTCCTTCCTAACCAAAATACCAGGATTATAACCAAAGCTATATAAGCTGCTTTTAATCCGTAAAAGGACCGTCGGACATGAGGCCAGAACTCAGGAAAAAAGAATGAAATGACTGAACCGGTCAATGCGTAAAGTATTCCGGGCAGAAATAGCAGGTTCAATTTCATCGCTGACATAAAATGACCATGCAGTACCTGATATAAAGCACGCTGTGAGCCACAACCGGGGCAAAGCCAACCTGTCATCCAATGAAAAGGACATTTTGGAAAAAAATATTGATCCGGGTTAAAAGAACCGTAAAGAATAATGATCAATATCCCCGATATAAACCAACCTGCACGTTTCACTTTCAAGCTATTGCGACATGCTTGCACCGAAGCCGGCCATGATTCCAAAAAAAACAAGGATCATGTACAACGCAATGCAGATGATACCTGTGATAAATCCAATTTTCACCCATTTACCGGCTTCCTGGCTTGCCTTAAGCGCAGCATCTTTTTGACCTGAATTCCAAAGTGTTTCTACTTTGGTGGCATTTACAATTCCAACAATTCCGAATGGAATGCAACAGCAGATGGTCACCACGATGGATTCTATAAGCCAGTTCTTAGGGGGCATCTCACGAAATGGAGGTGTCATAGGCAAGGGCACCAACTGCTCACTACTTTCGGATGCCAGGAATAGTGATTGTAAGTCACTGATATTTTTTGCAGCCGTCCAATCCGGCATCCCTTCTTTCCAAACCAGTGTCTCCTGTGTGACATTCCTTCCTTTCAATTGCTCCATGGTAAATGGACCATATCGCTCTTTACCATCGGTGTAATAGTACTGTTCCATGTAGGTTTTTGTTTAGGGAGCAATTTAATACTATTCGGCAGACCAATCATTAGGCTATGCATTCTCAATATTTTTTCTTACTATTAGGTTGTAAGATTTATCCAATGTGCCCTATACCTGATTTGTAGAGTCGGATCATTGCAAATTTTTTCTTACTTATATTTTTCGTTCGTTGCCTCACCCCTCCTTAACTGGATTAAAATCCGGACAAAATGAAAAATCCAACATGCTGTTTTCTCAGCCAATCTATTCTCCTGTTTTGTTTTTTAACAATTCCGATTACTCGTAGCATTGCACAGGACTTTCAGCGAGTGTACGGCTCAAGCCTTGACAATAGTTTTTCAAAGGTCATTAAGGATGGTGCTGCATATTATGTATTGGGACAGCATGAAACTTCGGAAGGAGCTCCAATGACCGGCACTGTCACACGTCTTGATGCAAACGGAATTCTTCAATGGACCCTGTCGTCTAACATCGCATGCATCTTTAATGATGCAGTACTCACACCTTCAGGTGACCTTTTAGTGGTTGGTTCAACTTTACCGTTTAATGCTGCAAGTAAGAGTCTGATAGGCCTTGTGACATCCTCAGGCGGAGGCAATTTCACCTGGCTGCGTTCATACCTTGAACCTGGTACAACAAAGAATACATTCACACGAATTGTAAAAAACTCTACTCCACAGAACGCGGCATTCCCTTATTATATCCTTGGTATGCAAAGCAAATTGGGTCAGGCAGGCAATGATGTTGTAATTCTAAACTTGAATTCAACCGGTACGTTTAATTGGAAGAAAAAATTTGAAAGCTCACTTGACAATGATTTCGCACGTGACCTGGAATTGTTTTCCGGAGGGCAAATGATTTTAGCAGGAAATAATCGCATTGGAGGAAATATAGGTACTTCCGTCATATTCATTGTTGACAATACCGGTACAATGCTTACCGGTGTACAGATACCTTCTCCCGCCGGGACTTTTACAGATGTCGCTACTAAAGATGCAGGTGATATTTATGCAACGCTGACTACCCTTGCTAATAAAGCTCATGTCATGAAATTTTCATCAGATCTGGGTTTGACATGGGCAGGAGAAATACCTCAATTAACTGCAGCAAATCAAATCTGGGAAGGTCAACCGGAAGATGCATATCTGACCGGAAGAGGAACTTTTGGTGGTATTAGCAGAGGAGTAGTTGTAATGATGACAGATATCGGTTCTTCCCTGACTGCAAATTTGTTAAAATATATGAATACAGGTACTTCTTTCAATAATGGATCATCATGGCTGATGCCTAATGGTCAACTTGCTTTTACTGATGGAAGAAATATTTCAGCCGGTTTTGGGCAAGATGATGCATTCATCTCTCTTAGTGATTTACAGTTTAATACTTGCCAGGTATCAGAAGCAAATGTTGATGTATCAACACTATCACCATTGCCAGAGGGTCCTATACTGCCCCTTACATTCTTCCAGGAAATACCGGTCGGAACAGATTTAACCAATTTCCAGGCACTCAACTGGGAACAGGCCGAAGTTTGTAACAGCACACCTTGTACTGCCGATTTTACATTTCAGATCAATTGTGGCGTTGTCACTTTTACAGACATGTCCAACGTAACCGGTACCCCATCATGGCAATGGTCATTTCCGGGAGGTACACCATCAAGTTCAACATCTCAAAATCCTGTTGTCACCTATCATGGATGCGATTCTTATGATGTATGTCTTACAACGACAGGGACCGGTGCAGGTTCATCCTGCAGCATGACTACCTGCCATACAGTATTGATTGATGATACTACCCCACCCATTGCAGTTTGTCTTGGTGTTGGGATTATTTTGGATGCTAATTGCATAGGTGTCATTACGCCACAACTCATTGATGGAGGGTCCTCAGATGATTGTCTTATTTCATCGATGAGTGTCAGTCCAAATATGGTTACTGGTTGTGGTTTGTTTCCGGTTATATTGACTGTTACGGACTGGTGTGGTAACACAGCTACGTGTACCACAATAGTACAGGCACATGAAGATATTCCTCCGATGATCAGATGTCCGTCAAATGTGACTGTGACTGCTGCATCCCCCACTCCTTGTTCTAAGGTCGTCAACAATCTACAACCAACGAATGTCTCTGATAACTGCAGTACACCCACAGTCATTTATTCAATAACAGGAGCCACGACTGCTTCCGGACTAAACAATGTAAGTGGATTGACATTTAACCAGGGAGTTTCAACAGTTACTTACACAGCAATCGATGCGTGCGGAAATACAACGACTTGTTCATTTACCGTTACAGTCCAATGTGAGACAGTGCCATCACTTGTACATTGTGGACAGGCCGTCATCACATGTTTCTCTGGCTTTAATACACCGGCTAATTATTGGTCCGGAGTAAATATAAATGGACCGGTGATGGCACTCATCGATGTTCGTGATCACAGTACAGCAACACCAGGTACGTGGTGGACACAAGCCAGCGCAAGTGAATATGCAGATCCGTCGTGGACACCACAAAATCTCGGGCAGGTATTTGGAATCGCAATTGACCAAAATGAAGATATTTATGTAGCAGCTTCTTCCATTTACACATGCAGTACCACATCTCCTTTTGCTTACAATCCTTTCACAGCATCAGGTCCAGGAGCAATCTACAAAGTGAGTGGTACTACAGGTCTTATTATTGGCAATATTACCAATACAGGTCCCTTCACTCCCGGTGGTATATCTATTCCAAACAATGGCTCAGCCCTCGGTGATATTGGGTACGATGCTGCGCACAATCAATTGTTCGCGACCAACCATGCAGACGGGATGATCTACCGGATAAAAAATGGGCTTGTGGTGAGTCGATTTGATCCTTTTGGTTCTATAAATCCACCGGCTTCCGGGCCGGGTGGAAATCCCGATTTCGTTGTCAGAGGTGAACGCACATGGGGAGTAGCCTACTATAACAACCGAGTTTATTTTGCAACCTGGACAGAAGATACAGGAAGACCAAATTCTCTGGCAGCGAATGAAATCTGGTCCATTGGTTTGAATGGTGTAGGAGAATTTGCTGCAACAAGTGGTTCATTGCCTACAGCGTGGGCTGATGGAGAAGTTCTTGAAATTGCTATTCCAACCTTGCCTACAAGTACATTTTCAAACCCTGTTTCCGACATTGCATTTGCTGCTGATGGAAAAATGCTGCTCGCTGAACGAACGATGGGTACAGATTGTGGAGGTGCATTTTCACAAAGCTGGTATAGCTATGCACACAGCTCCAGGTTGCTTGAATATTTTTTCAATACTGTTACAAGTCAATGGGAATTGACA
>JBDSPM010000493.1:0-4398 GCA_039930325.1 Saprospiraceae bacterium | reverse complement strand
GAATGTTATTTTTTTTCTGCTGTCAGATTCAACATTTAGTGAATAACCAAAACCCGGTGGTTTTCTCAATGCGGTTGTACCTCGCAAAGCATTATTGGAAATTTCCAGTGGATTCACCGTGAATCCTGCATTAATCATCCAGTTGTTATTGAACCATAAATTTGCCTTCGCATTGAGTGCAGAATATAAAAAGCGCCCACTGAAATCCCATCGTCCCCAATGATTATAATTGAATGAAGCATTCCTGAAAATAGAAAAAGGTTGTTGAAGCTGATAGGATCCCCAGGCAAAATGATTGATCTGGTCCGCAGCCAAAAGAAAACCTACATCATTCAATTCAATATGAGGGGATCGCCATGTGACACCTGTTTCAAATTTGTAGATACCTCCTAATTTATTAGGCTTGCCACCATATTTGCCAATCTTTAAAGTCCCCCCTGTACCTGTCAGCGAAGTAAGCGATGTATCTACACCCAGATGTGGGGCATCACTTCGCTGTAGGAGATGTACAAAATTGGTTTGCGTAGCTAAAATGGATTCCCTATTCCCGGATATACGGCTCATGACAGCGTCAATTTTAAATTGCCACCATTTATTTTTCCAGGAGTGCTGAATATCGAAGCCACCACTAAATGCATTTCGATTCAGATCTGCAAGCTCCTGCTTACGATTTACTCCAGTAAAAACAGCGCCAACGATTGTATTTCCCTGGTCATAATCTTTCACAAGTCGCCCGACGAAATAATTGGACAAAGGCTCCACCAACTCTTTTCTCGAATTTTCCCCATCGGAAATATCTGCTTTGATCGGATCAGTAATACTTTCAAGTATTCCGACTGACCAGCCATCCTTTGTTTTTCCACTAAACTTTGCAGCCCCAATGATGGAAGTATTCGAAGGCACATCTGCAAATTCACCCTGATTCAGCAACGGATATCCATGAGGTGTGCCACCAATTCGTCTTGAATAAAAGAGTTGATCCTGATCATATTCTCCACCTGCAAATGAACTTGTAACCTGGTAATTAAATAAATTATTATTCTCAACAAAAAATGGTCTTTTTTCATCAAAGAAAACTTCAAAGCCATCGAGCCGTATGGAACCGGGATCAGCTTCCACCTGACCGAAATCCGGATTGATTGTGAAATCCAATATCAAATCCCTTGTGATACCCAGCTTTCCATCCAGGCCAATGGATAATTTGCTTTTTGATCCATCTAAAAAAGGATTGCCCGGCTCCTTCTGGAAACGTTCTGTCTGTGCAAGAACATAAGGTGCAAGCTCAATTTGTTTTTTTCTGGGCAAGTTGGTAAGACCATGCAATTCTCCGAATTGACTGACCCATCCTTGTGCACTTCGTGGCACAGGCTGCCAGATATCTCTTTCTTCTTTTCTAAAAATGCGGCGTGTGATCTGCAATCCCCACACCGGATTGGTTTGATTGCCATATCGCAACTGGCTGAAAGGGATCCTGATTTCAGCAGTCCATCCCAGGCTATCGATATGAGAGCTGCCGTCCCAGATTGGATTCCAGTTGTCGTCCCAATTGTTACCATCATCGGTCACGAATGCATCACCTTTGACACCACTGACAGAAAAGGTGAATGAAAATGCGGTGCGTAAATCATGATAGCTATCAATATTAATTTCAATCCAGTCACCGGGAAATTCATCTCTGCGGCTCAGTCTTTTTACGATACTATCAGGAGAAGAATCGTAAGCCTTGTATGCCAGGTATAAATATTTAGTATTGTGCAATATCTTAAAGCTGGTTTGCTGCGCAGGCATTCCGCCATTATCAGGTTGATTCTCAACGAACGCACCGTCCCATTCGACATTATTCCATGCGGCTTCATCCGCAATTCCATCCAGCCTTATATCATCATCTCCGATGTGAACTGTGTGATATTGCCTCCTTTCCAGTCCAGTAGAGGTAAGGTGACTTCTCTCCTTCAGTTCTTGCGCAGTGGATGAGTGTATACCAATCAGTATATACAAAACAAACAGAAGATACGTAGTCTTATACTTCATATGGACTGAATGTGTGTGAGATAAACGACTTGCAGTTGGTGATCATAGTTGCAATATTGGAAAAAGAAAAGGCAGGCTTCGGAAAATTAGTCCGGCGTACATCAATCATAGATCAAAAGTTGATTTCATCAGACTATGTAAATCCTTTTGTAAAAATAATTTGAGATTCGAAAAAAAGGAAAGACCGGATGACAATTTGAGTTAAAAAACGCTTAAATAGATTTCGGCGAAATTGCACTCTATCCTATGATCGTGGTCGGATGCAATACGACCCTGCGATCCTATTTCTAAAAACACCTCAAAACTCTTCACTCTTCACTCTTCACTCACGCATCGTTTACTTCGTACGGTGGGATCAGCGCTGCGCTCGATCTTCACTCTTCATTCTTCACTTTTCACTATTTCAGTCCCACTTCGCACCGTTTTGAGCACCAACGATCCTGTGGTTTTCCAGACGCCATGCATCAATACGATCTACATCTTCCTGAACGAGCAAGAAATCGAAGATGTTGAAATTTTCCTGCAACCTGTGCATATTTGACGACCGGGGGATGGCAAGGATAGAATCTTTTTGCATCATCCAACGAAGAACGATCTGGGCCGGCGACCGCAGATATTTTGCTGCCAGCATCTCGAGAGGTTTAAAGCCCATCATTTTTCCCTGTGACAGTGGGCTGTAAGCAGTAAGTGGTAAATGATGGTCCATCATCCAGCGGTATAATTTTGTTTGATTGATCCACGGGTGGAATTCCACCTGGTTCGTTACGATGTCAGGTGTCAGCGACATCGCTGCTTTAAGCTGGGTGACATTAAAATTACTTACACCTATTTCTTTGGTAAGTCCCTGGTCGCGGGATTGGATGAGGAAAGGAATATATTCCTCAACCTTCATGGATTGATGAGGCCAATGAATAAGAAGAAGGTCAAGGTATTCAGTTTTTAATTTGTCCAAACTTTCTTTTACTGAAGGAATAAAATGCTTTTCATGGAGATTGGACGGCCAAACTTTTGTGGTAAGAAAAATTTCTTCTCTTTTTATTCCCGTAGTAAAGATGGCTTGTCCGACTTCATCCTCATTTTCATAGAGCTGTGCGGTGTCGATGTGGCGGTAGCCTATTTTTATGGCATGGCGAATAATATCGACAGCAGAAGGTCCTTTTAACTTATGTGTACCTAATCCTAAGGCGGGCACAGTCTGATCCCTGAGCGTGATGAATTTCATTATAAAATGAAAAATACGTGAATTCCTTTATCAAATTACTGGGGTTTTGCCCGACACTATTCTATAGTATTCGCGTTTAGTCTCATATTACATAATTATAAAATGTGTTTACATTAAATTAACTAAAGAGATTTGAACAGAAAGGCCATGGTTCCTATAACTGAATCATAATGAAAAGATTAATCTGGTGAATCAATGTAAAATTTTAAACTCAATGTTAAATTATTGTAATTCAATCAAAATGATAACCCATCTTTGTCGCATTAATATGAATCGTTTATGAAAACTCAACCTTATCATACTGTCCGGAATTCCAAAATCCATGGCAAGGGCGTATTTGCAAAGCGGCCTATCCGCAAAGGCACCAAAGTCATTGAATACACGGGAGAAATCATCTCTGTAAAGGAAGCTGATGAAATCGGTATACAGCAGGATGGCGGACATTCGCATACCATGTTATTCACAATCGATGATGACAGGGTGATTTATGGCAATACCGGTGGCGATGCCAAATACATCAACCATAGTTGTGATCCAAATTGCGAAGCAGTTCAATATGGAGACAAGATATTTATCGAATCACTGCGTGCCATTCCGCAAGGACAGGAGCTCACGTATGATTATCATCTTGTCGTGGACGGAAAGATTACAAATGAGGTGAAAAAAGAATATGCCTGTTTCTGTGGTTCAGTCAATTGCCGAGGCACCCAGATTGATGCCGGAATTCTGAAAAAAGCTGCAAAAAAAGAAGCCAAAAAAGCTGATGAAAAAGCCAAAAAGGAAAAAAAGAAAATGGAGGCCAGGTTGAAAAAGGAAACCAAAAAGTCTGAAAAAGCAAAAGCCAAAGCAGAAAAGAAAAATAAAAAAACTTCTAAAAAATCTTCAGAGCCAGAAGAAAAAGCTCAGAAAAAAAATAAAAAAGATTCCAAAGAATCGCAGAAGCCAAAAGATAAAAAACAGAAGAAGGAAAAAAAGCAAGCCAATAAAAAGTGAGAATTTGATTCAATGATCACTCTGGTGAGCTGAACCATTTCGGCTAAATAGTACTTGAAGCATTTCGGCTAAATGGTACGTGAAGCATTATGGCTAAATGGTGCGTGAAGCTTTTCGGCTAAATGGTGCGTGAAGCTTTTCGGCTAAATGGT
>JBDSPM010000492.1:0-3051 GCA_039930325.1 Saprospiraceae bacterium | reverse complement strand
TGTGCCTTGATCCAAAAGAAAAGTTAGAAACAACAGGTTAAAGGTATTTACGATTTGTGATATGGGAAGTGGGATTTGAGATGTGGGATGTGAGATTTGAGACACTCACAACTCATGCTTCGACCTGCTTTCACATCTCCTTGTGCTACAGCTCAGCAACCGCAACTCACAACTCACATTTTTTATCCCTATTTTTCAACCAATGAAATATGACGTGGCTATCATAGGTGGTGGAATTGTAGGTCTTGCTACTGCATGGAAGATTCTTGAGAAGCAACCGGGTACGAAACTGGTGGTACTGGACAAAGAAGCCCATGTAGCTACACATCAATCTGACCGGAACAGCGGGGTCATCCATTCAGGGATTTATTACAAGCCTGGGAGCGCAAAAGCATTGAATTGCGTTAAGGGGGCTGCGATGTTGGTTGATTTTTGTCGCGAGCAGGATATCCCATTTGAATTGTGTGGCAAAGTCATCATTGCAAATGCAGAACATGAGATTCCGGGGCTTGATGGCATCTATCAAAGAGGCTTGCAAAATGGACTATCCGGAATTAAATTAATTGATGCTAATGAGGTAAAAGAAATTGAGCCGCATTGTTTTGCGCTGAAAGGTATCTGGGTTCCACAGGCGGGCATTATTGATTATCGTGTTGTCGCTGATCGATTGAGTCAATTAATAGTAGAAGGTGGCGGAAAAGTGGTGACTGGCTTTAAAGTTGAAAAAATAAAAGAAGATGCGCACGAAATCACTATTTCTTCAGAAGGCGATGAAATTAAAAGCCAAATGGCCATTGGTTGCGCAGGTTTGTATGCCGACCATCTTGCTCGTATGGCCGGGCTTGAGCCTCCTCATCAGATAGTACCTTTCAGGGGAGAATTTTATAGCCTTATTTCAGATGCTGAAAAATTAGTTCGGGGATTGATCTATCCTGTTCCGGATATTAATTTCCCATTCCTGGGCGTCCATCTGACAAAAAGAATCCAAGGTGGAATTGAAGCGGGACCCAACGCTGTGCTTGCTTTCCGTAGGGAAGGATATAAACATATGGATGTCCATGCAGGGGAATTATTGGAAGCATTGCGATACAAAGGTTTTCAGCAACTGGCATTAAAACATTGGCGAAAAGGGATGGAAGAATTGGCAAGATCTTTTTCGGCCAGGGCATTTGTGAAAAGCTTGCAAAAACTGGTTCCGGAAATTCGCCTGCGGGATATCCGGAGAAGCCGTACAGGAGTAAGGGCGCAGGCGCTGGATCGCGAAGGAAATATGATAGATGAGTATGTAGTGCTGCAGCAGGATAGGATGATTCATATTTGCAATGCACCGAGTCCTGCAGCAACTTCGTGCTTGTCGATTGGAGAATTCATAGCTGAACTTGCATCACAAAAATTAAAATCTGTTACCTAATTTTATAATGCTTATTTAAATTTTTTATCACATGAAAAGGTTTCAATTATTACTTATTACAGGAATTTTGATATGCTCCTTGTATGAATTGAGTGGTCAGGATGTTCATCTCGTATCTGGTAATAAAACGAAGACTATCAAAGCAGGGACTTTTATAGATGTTCGCCTGCCCATTCCTGACCAGGAGCCCTGTGCTGAATGTCCAACGAAATCGGTGACCGGCAAATTAATTTCAAACCAGGATGGAAAGCTGAATATCCTGGTTCATACGGCTTCTGAAAATATCGCGGAAGGCTCCAGAAGTATCGGGTATTCTTATAAAAAGTATATGAGAAAGGGATCCGAGCCTAACCTATACATTCCTGTCGATAGCGTTTTGTCTATCACTTTTAAAGGAGCAAAACATATAAGGAGTAGAACAGTAATGGAATCCATTGGAATCGCTCTGACGGCATTTGGAGTAGGCACTGGATTTTCTTATCTGGTTGAAGAAGTAGCAGGAGAAAATTCGAATGCTTCCTATGCCTATCTCGGATTAACTGAGATAATCGTCGGCATTGCTATGGGAAGGAGCTTTCCCCAGAAAACGTATATCACGAGTGAATCTTGTCCACAAAAGCATCCGGCAAAGAAAATCTGGAAATTCAATTAATTCACGACCTTTATCCCTGAATTTAAGCGTTTTATAAACTTTTCAGCCCATTTAGACATTATTCAGATCATGGAAACAACCACCGCCACCAAAAGTCCGGTTCTCATATATACGGAGCAAACCCCGAACCCCGAGTCACTGAAATTTGTGACCAACAAAATGCTGTACGCCGGCACTGCGGATTTCCGCACTCGGGAATTGGCTGATGTATATTCGCCTATGGCTGCGGCTTTGTTCGATCTGCCTTATGTGAAATCCGTGTACATCTCCAACAATTTCATCACCCTGACCAAAGAGCTCAATTATGCCTGGGAAGACATGATGATCCGCACAAAGGATTTTATTAAAAATTATATCTCTGAAGAAAAACCAATCATCCTCGAAGGTTTTGCGGAAGCCATGACTGCGATTGAAGAAAAACAAAGAGCAGAAATATCTTACAGCGATGATGATGGTGAGCTTGTGACCCGCATCAAAGAATTAATAGAGACGTATGTCAAACCTGCCGTCGAAATGGATGGTGGTAACATCGAATTCAAATCGTATGTGGATGGTGTCGTCACCCTGGTGATGCAAGGCGCCTGCAGCGGATGCCCCTCGAGCACTGTGACACTCAAATCAGGTATCGAGGCTATGCTGAAGAGAATGATGCCACAGGTGAAAGAGGTGGTGCAGGAAATGGCATAAAAAAGCATGGAGCATGGAGCATGGAGCACGGAGCATGGAGCATGGGGCATGGAGCATGTGGCATAGGGGGCAAAGGGCAGAGCAAGCAGGTCAATGCTCATTTCTGAAATTTTTTCCAACTTAATTTTATTCCAATCTTCATACTGAGAACGTCGCAAAATTGTAATAGGTAGTGTTTTAAATACGGACAGGACAAAACTCCATGCCCCATGCCCCCTGCTATTCATCACTTCTTATAAAAATTAGCTGCCTTCGCTTTCAGAATATTAATTCGGTCCTGGTAGTAGGTTACATCCTTTTG
>JBDSPM010000491.1:0-3182 GCA_039930325.1 Saprospiraceae bacterium | reverse complement strand
GTGAGTTGATATAGTAGTTGCCCGTTGCCTGAACCGACATCCAGAATTTTCCAATCTTTCGGTGGTGCCAGTCTGCCAATTGCCAAAAGAGAATAATCATATAACCCATAGGCATCCACCATTTTAAAAAATAATCCCTTCTTGGAGAATGAAGCAGCAGCGACGATATCAAAATATATGGAATACAATTTATTCCGAAGGGCTATAGACGAAAAGGAATAATAATCTTTACCCGGGTAATATTTCTCAAGATGTAAGGGAATGTCAGCTATTTGAATGCATTGGCAATCATTACAAAGGACGTACAGAAATTCTTCCCGCAATCCCAACTGCATTTCTTTAACCTTAAACGTGGTATAATTAGAGGTATTCGGGCAAATTGTACATTGATACTTCATGGTGCAGCCGCTTCGATCGTCATGATGACGGTATTCCGGATGGTTTTTAATAAAAACTGAATCGTTAAAAAAGGAAGCTGAAGAATGCGACGGTGCTTTATTAAATACGGTATGGCGAAGCTGTATGAATTTGAAAATGAATTAAAATGAATTCTGTCTAAATGAATACCCGCCTTTGTAATCAATATTCGCATAGTGGCCGGAGAATAAAGATAAGTATGGAAAGGGGCCTGCCATCCGACCCATTGTGCACCGTAAAATTGGCTTTCAAAGCTATCCCAATTAGGCGTTTCCATGATAAGGGTTCCACCTTTGTTTAAAAGGGATGAACACTTAGCTATCACGGCCACGGGATCTTTGACATGCTCGATCACATGAAACATGAAGATGACATCATATTTCTTATCCGAATTAAAATCTTCAAAAGTAGAATGCGTGATGTCGAGTTTAAATTTTTCCCTCGCTATGTTACTTGCAAATTCGCTGATTTCAACCCCTTTCAGGCTTTTAGCGCCAAAGGTTCTGCATGCATTTAGAAATTCGCCGGTGCTGCTCCCGATCTCCAAAATGTCATGATTACGAATCAGTTTATTAAATCTCCTCGCTCTTTGTTTAGTCACTCTGTCGGATAAAATTTTAAAAAGAGCTTTCTTGTGAAAATGGCCATATTCCTTTTCATACAGTTTGCTGATGACCTCATGGGTCAAAAAAGGATCCTGTTTATAATATTGACAACATGGAAAGAAAAGGTATGTATAGCTCTTGTCTTTCTCATCCAATGAAGGAATCAATTTTCCGGAGGGGGAAACCTGCTGGCCACAAAAAGTACAATTTGTTACATTCATATTTTGGAAAATAGTTTAATGCAAGCATTCCAACTTGCCATTTTTGTTTTGCCTTTTTATTTACTCTTTGCCCAATTCGCAATTTGCCGCAAATTCCGCAAATTTCTTCAAATTTTATTTACGGTAAAATGGCAGCTGTGGAATTGGTAAAAGAGAGATCCGGTAAATCCCACATTCGCAGGGGCAGGCCCTGCAAATGCGAATAGCGTAATACTCCTAAACTACCCTAAGAGGTCCACTATTATTTAATTTACCAGCTATACCGATATTTGCAGCCAATCATAATAACGGAATGCTCAATCATTCATTTGCCGTGATGGCATACAAGGATTCTCCTTACTTACCACAATGCCTTGATTCGCTGCTCGCTCAGTCCGTCAAAAGCCATATTTATCTGGCGACATCCACACCTTCTGAGTACATTACCACACTATCAAAAAAATACGGAATTGATCTTTATATCACAGATCCCGGCCTGGGCATTGCCCATGATTGGAATTTCAGCCTTCATGCAGCTAAAACAAAATATGTGACCTTAGCCCACCAGGATGATCTTTATGCACCGGAATATGCGGCTAATTGTTACCGTGCATGCGAAAAATTTAAGAACACTTTGATTTGTTTCACAGACTATGATGAAATTCTGGATCACAAAAAAAGATCAAAGACATTATTATTGATCACTAAAAAAATAATGCTGAGAACATTTCTGCCAATTAAATATCAAACGCGAAGCAAAATCCGGAAACATATTTTGCTGGCAACAGGTTGTCCGATAGCAGCTCCCAGTGTAATGTATAATCTGGAACAGCTACGTGATTTCAAATTTTCTGCTGCCATGTCGATTAATATGGACTGGGATGCATGGAATCGACTGGCCGGCAAAGAAGGAAGTTTTGTGTATGTACCAAAAGTCCTTTTAACGCATCGCATCCATCCTGGTTCAGCCACAACAGCCGGATTGAAAGCAAACCTGAGGCAGCAGGAAGATTTAATCATGTTCAAACGCTACTGGCCTGATTTTATAGCAAAGAAACTGGCGAAAATATATTCAAGAAGCTATAAATCGAACGAAGAAAAGCCTGACGTATCCTGATGTTGAAATCTAAATTTATTTCTGTCCTAAAATATATTGTCATCCTGGCGGTTTCCTTCGGCCTGCTTGCACTTGCATTCAAAGGAATCAAGGTAACAGATATACTGAATGAAATGCTGCAGGCAAATATATCGTGGCTCACAGTTGCAGTTTTCATTGGCTTGGTGGGATTCGTCAGCCGGGCTTTTCGATGGAAGCTCCTTATTGAATCATTGGGCCATACACCATCTTTGAAAAACACCACGTATGCATTGATGGTTGGCTATTTTGCCAACCTGGCATTGCCTCGCTTAGGTGAAGTGACACGGTGCGGTTCATTGAGCAAGGCTGAGACCATACCTTTCAGCAGCCTCCTGGGCACTGTGATCGTAGAAAGAGTCATTGATGTGATCAGCCTTTTACTGTGCATGCTGCTTGCTTTCATTCTCGAATTTGACAGAATTGGAAAATTTCTGGATGACAACATTATTCATCCCGTCGCGAATAAATTCTACAGCCTGATGTTTTCGCCTGTTTTAATCAGCATTACATTAGTTGTGATCGCAGGTTTGATATGGTTAGTATTTTATTTGATCAAAAAGCCAGGGAAAAATAATGAAGAATCAAAATTTGTGAAATTGATTAAAGGCTTAATCGATGGTTTGAAATCTATTGGTAAGCTTAAACGTCCAGGGATGTTTATTTTCTTTTCAGCTTTCATCTGGTTCCTTGCTTTTTTGGGGATGTATATTAGTTTTCTGGCACTACCGGCAACGAATCACCTGGATTTGAGCGCTGCGTTATTTCTGTTGGTCGTGAGCGGATTGGGAATGGCTGCTCCGGTGCAGGGAGGTATCGGGGCTT
>JBDSPM010000490.1:0-5747 GCA_039930325.1 Saprospiraceae bacterium | reverse complement strand
ATCAGTAAACGTAGAAAAGATTAATGGCTTGGGAAAACTACCGAAGGTTTCGTGCAACAGCATCTACCCAAAAGGCGGGGTTTTGTGTTCCAACGACAGCGAAGTGGTTAATGGAAGTTTAGTTTTTCAAATCGAGTTTCGTGATAAAAATCCCGCCCTTCGGGTAGCTGCAAATCGTTAGCAGTTAGCTTAAAAAGACAACCAATGACAGAATTTACTTTTAAAGTACGCAAAGACGTAATTACCATAAAACAGTATTTGACCAATATTGAAAGGTTTGTAAATGTTCATCCAATGATTTACAAAATGACGGCTTTAGGTGAAAACAAATACAAGGTGTTCGAGAAAGTAATGATAGGAATTATACCATATAATTTTACTTATAAGGCATTTATAACCCACGACAAAGATTCTGTAAAAATAGATGCCCCTGCTAGTTTTGACAAGGAACCATCCACAGTGTGCACAGATCCACACCGGGTAAATAAAGATGGTGAGTTAACGAGGTGGTGAGTTGCAGGCTTTATGCCTTGCGTTGTTAGTTGTTTTTCAAACGGCCTTTGTATTTCTTCTTGAACTCTTCATATCTGGGAATTGAAACTCCTTTGACATAGGGATTGTCGGGATGATTCACAATATAATTCTGATGATAGTCTTCGGCGGGATAAAATGCTGTAAATGGTTTTACTTCGGTGACAATTTTTTTCTTGTATATGCCGGAGCTGTCGATCCGGTGGATCATGTCCAGGATGATTTCTTTCTCCTGGTCATTCCTGTAAAAGGCTATGGATCTGTATTGCGTGCCTATGTCGGGGCCTTGTTGATTGAGTGTGGTAGGATCCAGGCTGGCAAAAAACGCCTCCGTCAGTTGTTCGAATGAAATAACCGCTGGGTCGTAATAGATCTGTATAGTTTCGGCATGGTCAGTATGTCCTGAGCTTACTTTTTCATAATCAGCGTCTTCTGCTTTTCCACCTGCGTAACCTGAGATGACATCACGGGTACCTGTAATGTCCTCAAAAATTTCTTCCATGCACCAGAAGCAGCCAGCTGAAAAAGTGGCAACAGCCTCACCGGGTTGGGCCTGGAGACTCATTTTTTGTTCGGGCATTGCAGTTTTTAACTGGCCTGTTTGTTTGCTGCAGGAGATAAAACAAAGGGAGGCTATGGATAGCAGGGTAACAATTTTTTGGATCATATCTAATATACGGTTAAAGTGGGTAGATGGTTTAAAGGTATTGGAATTCCCATTTTAATATTAGCCTTTTCGATTACCTAAATTGTCAGTGTCGTATCAGCGTGTCTTGACTGGAGCTATCAAATTGTTTTACAGTCATTTCTTTGATCATGAGATGGATGTCGATTGGTTGGACAGGCCTTTCAGGGAGAATCCTGAGGGAGTATTATGCAAAATGGATACCTAAGGAAGATCTATTTGAGGGACAAAATGGTGGAAAGTATTCAGAGCGGAGTATTGCGAAAGTTGCCTACCCACCAGCAGAGCTTTCGACATTGACAATGAATAAACTTAACTTTGAAGACAGCTACCAGGAGACAAACTTTTGCTCACGAGTCCTGCCGTCTGGTAGCCCTGATCATTACACACTAACCGCAGGTATGACTGATTCTTTGTAGTTTGATCATTGATTCTACATGATTGCGAAAGCATATTCTGGTCATATTCCTTATCAGTTTAGTCGATCTTAGTCAGGCTCAGGATCGCATCGGGGGTTTTATGGCCTACGGATATCATGATGGGCTTCCTCCCTCCCTTTACTATGGTGTCTGTCAAAGTAGCGATGGTTATCTCTGGATAGGCAGCAGTTCAGGTCTGGTGCGATTCGATGGCAAACGATATCAAACTTTTTTCTCTGACTATAAGAATGAAAATTCGCTGTCGGATAATGTCATCGTCGATCTCATAGAAGATAATGAGCAAAACCTTTGGCTTGCGGGATTGTACCAGGGGTTATCAAAATATAATTTACGCTCAGGCCATATTCGCCGCTATTCGCGACTGTCCTCCGATAATACCCCCGGATATGGGATCAATACCCTTTTTCTCGATGAGGCGGGTGAACTTTGGATTGGAACTGCAGGCAGAGGCTTGGCCCACTACCTTTCACGACAGGATACGTTCGAATTTTTTATTCCGGATCCGCAAAAACCATTTGATGGTTCCAATCGTGATGTCAACAACATTTTCGGCATCGCTGTACACCCATCAACTCCACATATCTTTTGGCTTTCATGCTTCGATGGCCTTTATTCCTTTGACAGGTCAACCAAAAAATTTACTTCGTATCCCTGTTGCCTCCCAAACGATCATTCATCACATCAGGCATTTATTTGCATTGAAATGGATCAAGGTGAAAAAATATGGCTGGGCACATGGATAGACGGTTTGTTTAGCTATGACATGGTGACCGGCGTTTTCGAAACGCATCCGTATGAAAATGCTGAAGTGCCTAATAGCATAAAATATCAGGTGCTCGATATTGAAAACATTGATGATACAACCCTTTATCTCGCTTCACGCAACCTTGGTCTTTTAGGTTTTAATAAAAAAAATAGCATGGTATATCCCTTGCTCACCAATGATCAATTACCTGATGGCTCTTCCAGCATCGATATTCAGGAGATCAGCAAGACACCAGATGCCGGCATTTTTGTAGGGGGCAATTATTACATCTATCAGCAACATAAGGCATTCAATCGCTTCAGCAATGCATTATATTCTGACGATTCCTCGTGGATAGGTATGCAACACATCGTTTATGATTCGACCCGATCGGGGTACTGGATGAGTGCCTCACTTAATCAGATGGTATTCATCACGAAGGATATGAAGCACCAGGAATCTTATCAAACTACACACGAACCCGATATTTATTTTAATGATGTGGCTATCGACCGGAAAAATCGCGTTTGGGTTTCAAGCATCCATTACGGATTGAGGCAAGTCAACATAGAAAAACATTTGATCACAAAGCCACCAAATGAGATACCTGGTATGGATACACTAGCACGTCAAATCGTGGCTATTAAATCTGATGCTAGTGGCAATTTATGGCTCCTCAGTGTTCGCGCCTTGTACTATCTAGATGTTTTGACCAACAAGATTGATCAGATAGTATTACCCGAAGCCAGTGAAATTTCGTCAAGATCACTTGCGATCCGGGTCGGAAATAAGGATGATATATGGATCTCTTCTAATAATGGATTATATCACTACCGTATCGCCTCGAACTCCTTTTATCACATCATGCCGGATGATCAAAACAAAAACGGTATTGCAAATCCACTGATCAAATCCATGACCATTGACCGAAATGGGAATGCATGGATTGGTTTTGAAAGTGATGGAGTGCAGATCGTAAGTGTGGACGATCATCACATCATTGCGTCCTACAATCTAAACCATGGCTTACCCGGTATGCAGATCAATCAATTGACGACGGATACGTCAGGCAGAATTTGGGCCGGGACATCAGCCGGCCTTGCTTTATTTGATCCGGAGGCTGAGGTTCAACTCTGGCAACTCTTCAATCGACAGGATGGTATCAGGCGCGATTACATAGACCGCGCCATCATGGCTACAAAAGATGGGAAACTTTTTTTCAATATCGAGAAAGGAATCTCCTGGATTGATTTTGAAAAGGAAGGTTTTTTACAGGAGAACCCACCCATCCTGCATCTGACTTCCCTGACCACGGATGGCGTCAGTTACCGCAATGATCTTTTGCCAAACTATATCCATCAGATTGAACTATCCTATGGCACCAAAGAAATTCGGATAGAATATGCTGCGATGGATTGGCTCCACCCCACGCGCACCAAATATTTTTATCGAATAGAGGGGATCAACGAGGCGGATGAATGGATTGAGAATAATCAGGCTGTGATCACCCTGACTGGATTGAAGCCTGGTCAATATCTCCTTCGCCTGTACGCGCTCAACGGTGATGGTAAAAAAAGCCGCGAACTAAATTTGCCCATACTATTACATCCACCTTTCTGGCAACGCTGGTGGTTTATCGTTTTGTGTGCGTTAGGCATCATGGGAATTGGGTATGCCATTTACCACAACCGCATCGGGCAGTTGAAAAAAATTCAGGCCATGCGCAAGTCCATTTCGACCAACCTGCATGATGATATCGGTGCATCCCTAAGCAATATCCACATCCTCACGGTCCTCACCGGGAAAAATATCAGGAACGAAGCAGAGGCAACCAGTTATATCACGAAAGCCGGCGATGAGATCCAGCGCATCAGTGAAGCACTGTCCGACATTGTATGGAATATCAGTCCCCGATATGATGATCTCGACAAACTCTTTGTTCGAATGAAACGATATGCAGCTGATATGCTGGAAGGTAAAAACATCATGGCCCATTTGGAATTTCCGGATATGACAGGTGGACACGTGATGAAGATGGACCAACGCCGTGACTTCTATCTCATCTTCAAAGAAAGTGTCAACAACCTGGTGAAATATTCCGATGCAACGGAAGCATCTATCCGTGTAGAAATGGATCACCAGGTTGTCAGGATGTTGATTCATGATAATGGCAAGGGATATGATAAGATGTCGACCCCGGATGGCAATGGTATCATCAATATGAAACAGCGGGCAGAAAAATGGAAATCAAAACTCGATATAAACTCTACGCCTGAAAAAGGAACCCGCATACATCTCGAAATGAAAATAGAATGACCCTGCCATTACCCCATTGTGTAATAGTCCGGACCAATTGATCCCACTACATTTGACCCCTATGCCCACTTCTCTTGTGATCTATGAAGACAATGTCCGCCTGCGGGAATCACTTGTATTACTACTTGGTATTGACACAGGCTTCCAGGTGAAAGGTTCGTTTTCTACTTGTACAGCATTTTCAACACAAATGAAAACACTGTCCCCTCAACTGGTAATCATGGACATCGACATGCCCGGCATGTCCGGAATTGAAGGGGTGAGAAGAATAAAGACAGAATTCCCGGACATCAAAGTGATCATGTACACGGTATTCGATGATGACAATCGCATATTTGAATGCATTTGCAATGGCGCTGATGGTTACTTATTAAAAAATACTTCACCGCTTAAATTCATTCAGGCCTTGCAGGAATTATCGGAAGGAGGTACGCCCATGAGCCCTTTTGTGGCGCAAAAAGTTTTTCAGTTTTTTCGATCTGCCAAACAGACTAAGGAAGATTTTCACCTGACACCACGAGAAACTGAAATCCTCGAATGGCTGGTGCGAGGGAATTCATATAAAATGATTGCAGACAAATCTTCGATCAGTATAGACACGGTCAAGAAACACCTGCAGAATATCTACCACAAGCTGCATGTCAATTGTGGAACCGAAGCCGTGGTCAAGGCATTGCAACACAAGATTGTCCGGATCGAATAGGTGGAAATGTCTCTCTTACGTTTCTTACGCCTCTTAATCTCTTACCCGATTGTGTAATTGTACAGTCCATGATACTTATTCAATTTTGGGACATGATTTTACCTAAAAGAATAAACATGAAAAAATGTGCATTGCTGACTTATATTTTGATCCTGTCTGCACCCTGGATGCGTGCACAAAATGTGGGCATTGGAACCATTACTCCTTTGGCAAAACTTCATGTTGAAATCGGAACAAGCGGTTCAAATGGTGTATTGTTTACCGGAGTGTATACCAAAAGCTCATTTCCTAGTTTAGGTGCAGGTAGTCGGTTTATGTTTTATCCTG
>JBDSPM010000489.1:0-12453 GCA_039930325.1 Saprospiraceae bacterium | reverse complement strand
AGGTTGGAAATGTTTCCTATTTCAAAGTTATTTCCGGAACAATAAAAGCAGGGGATGACTTAATCAACCTGGCTAATAGTAATCATGAGCGCATCAACCAGCTCTATGTTTCAAACGGAAAAAACCGGGAGGCCGTCAATGATTTAAAAGCAGGGGATCTCGGCGTGACGGTAAAGTTAAAAGAAAGTCATACGAACAATACCCTGGTGACTAAAGGGGTCGATTCAGGAGTTGAGCCCATTATTTTTCCTGAACCAAGAATCAGAGTTGCAGTGACACCCCCAAATAAAGCCGATATAGATAAGCTAGCCAAAGCCCTTCACACTATACATGAAGAAGATCCCACTCTTGTCATCGAACAGTCCGCAGAATTAAAACAAACGATTCTGCACGGCCAGGGTCAACTTCACCTCGACCTCATCAAATCACGGATCGAAAAATTATATGGAGTCACGATGGCTTTCGATAATCCAAAAATCCCCTATCGTGAAACGATCACCAAAGTAGCTAATGAAAGCTACCGTCATAAGAAACAGACAGGTGGAGCAGGCCAATTTGCTGAGGTCCATATCCGGCTTGAACCATATCTCGAAGGCATGAAGGATCCGGAAGCCCTCACTGTAAGAAATCGCGAATATGAAAAGTTGCCATGGGGTGGAACATTGGCTTTTTACTGGTGTATTGTCGGAGGTTCTATCGATTCTAAATTCAGTAATGCAATCAAGAAAGGTGTGATGAACAAAATGACAGAAGGCCCATTGACAGGTTCACATTGCAGGGATATCCGTATCAGTATCTATGATGGAAAGATGCACGCGGTGGATTCTAATGATATGGCGTTTCAGCTTGCCGGTACGATGGCTTTCAAAAATGCATTCCAACATGCAGGACCCCAGTTACTGGAGCCTATTTATGATCTCTCTATTCTTTGTGGCGGAGAATTTATGGGAGACGTGATGGGTGACCTTCAGACGAGAAGAGCTATCATCATGGGGATGGAGCGAGAAGGACATTATCAGAAAATATTGGCGCGCGTACCCTTGGCAGAATTGCATGATTATTCATCTACCCTTCGTTCATTGACTCAGGGTAAAGCTAAATTTTCAATGAAGCTTGCAGACTATCAACAGGTACCTGCTGAAGTCCAGTCAAAGCTTGTATCCGAATACCAGGCGCATGCTCATGATGAACACTAGAAAAAGCATGGAGCATGTCGAGCGCAGCGAAGATCCCGCCATCACGAAGTAGATGAAGCGGGAGAGCATAGAGCATGGGGCAGGTCGAATGCAGTGAGATCCTTCCATCACACAGTGATGCTGCGGGATACCAGGTAGCAGTTGGCAACAATTCAACAAATCTCGATTGACGATTCATGATTCATAATTGATGTTTCACGATGGTTTCTGAGCTGCGGTTGGTGAGCTGTTGCACATGGCTGAGAAATGGCGGGTCGAACCATAGCACAAGATTGTGTGAAAGCAGGTCGAAGCATATGATTTATGATTTGCTTCTTCTCACTTCTCTCCCGCATCACGACTTCGTCTTTGGCGGGACTGCGCTGCGCTTGTCAATTCTCTCCCTTCTCACTTCTCTCACTCTTTTATTTCAGGTGGTTTTTCGGTAATTGAGCACAGCCCACCCATTCAGAACGAATGCTATGACAGAAATCACCAGGAAATGAATTTTAATGTCCTCAAATCCACTTCCTTTCAAAACAATCATGCGAAGCACCTGGATGAAATAAGTCACCGGGTTTAATTGGGCTATGACCCTGGCCCAACCCGGCATGCTTTCAATAGGCGTAAATAAGCCACTCATCAGCATAAATATCATCACGAAGAAAAATGCAATGGACATGGCTTGTTGCTGAGTTTCCGAATAGGTAGAAATTAATAATCCAAAGCCCAGCATAGCTATTAAATAAATAATCAGAAATGCATAAAGCAAGCCGATGCTTCCCAATGGCGCGATACCATACACAAAGTGGCCAACAACAAAAAGACCAAGACTGAAAACGACCAGACCAATAATTAAAAAAGGAATGAGCTTCCCAAGGATAAAATGTATTTTTCTGATAGGCGTTACGTTTATTTGTTCAATGGTCCCTATTTCTTTTTCCTTTACAATATTCAAAGCACATACATAACTTGATATCATCGTGACCAGGACGGCAAGTATCCCGGGTACCATGAAATATTTGTAATTTAAATAAGGGTTGAACCAATTAGACGTAACTACATCGATGACCGGAACAGAATTAAACTCCTGAACTTGCATCTGTTTTAGCCTGATATCTGCATTGAATTGATTAATGATTCTGGCCAGGTAAGCACCTCCTAATCCGGCTTTTACTCCATTGATGGCGTTCACAGCAATAAAAAGGTTTTGTCCTCCATCCCGAACAACCTCTTTTCCAAAGTCAATAGGAATTTCCAAAATGATATCGGCTTTATCTGATTCTACCAGGTGAAGAGACTGCTTAAAAGAACTACTGTAAGCTGAATTTTTGAAATACCCTGAAGCTCCGATCGATGAAATCAAGCTGCGGGAATACGAAGACTTATCATGATCAATAATAGATATGGTAATTCCTTTCACTTCATAATCTGCAGCCAATGGAAGAACTAACAATTGAATTAATGGTGCAACAAAAAGTAAAGGCAAAAGGCTTTTATTCCTGAAAATCTGTCTGAATTCCTTCTCAATTAAAAATTTAATCGTTCTCATGCCAGGCGTCTCTTGAATTTTTTCAGGCTGATAGCTATCAGCGCGATCGTCATACCTGCAAGGATCAAAGTTTCTTTCCATATCCCTGAAAAACCCAGACCTTTGATCATAATAGATTTGACAATGATGTAATACCATTTTGCCGGCACCACGTTGGAAATAATTTGCAACGGCATCGGCATGTTTTCAATTGGGAACATAAACCCTGTAAATAACATCGTCGGCAGCATCATTCCCATCATAGACAATAACATAGCCGTCTGTTGGGAATCGGTAGCAGTAGATATCAGCAACCCCAAAGCAAGCGATGTAATAATCAATAAGATACTTTCTGCAAATAATAAATATATACTGCCGTTCACAGGCAAGTCCAGGAGCCAAACGCTTAATGAAAGTATGATGATCACATTGACAATGGAAATAATTAAATAGGGAACCGCTTTGGATAGAATCACAAGGAATGGCTTGAACGGAGAGACCAACAGGATTTCCATGGTACCTCTTTCTTTTTCACGGACGATGGAAACAGCGGTCATCATGACACCGATCAGCATTAATACCAAGGCCATCACGCCGGGTACGAAGTTAGGTGCCCCTTTCAATTCAGGATTGTAGAGCATCCGGACCTCCGTTGTGATTAGTACCGGGGGCAGGTTCAGGGCATTCATTTCCATTTGATATGCTGAAATGATGGCAGTGGCATTGGTGGTCAATGTAGTTGCGGTATTTGGATCAGATGCATCCGCGATGATTTGTACCTGAGCCCGGTGCTCATGCAATAAATCTTTATTAAAATCAGGCGGAAAGACAATAGCTAATTTTATAGTTCCGGCCTTAAACGATTCCTCAAGTTGATCAGCACTTTTGATGTTTTCCTGGATTTCAAAATAGTTGCTGGATTGCAGCTTGCGTATGATTTCCCGGGAAGCTTCATCTTTGGAATAATCCAATACCGTTATGCGACTGTTTTTTATTTCGTTGGTCAGGGCAAATCCAAACAGGACAATCTGGATGATAGGCAATCCAAAAAGCATTAGTAATGTTTTCCTGTCGCGGAAAACATGATAAAATTCTTTACGAATAAAAGCCAGAAACTGTCTCATGCATTATCCTTTTTTAGGTTTTCATATTTCATAGCCACTTATTTTACGTATGATCAATCTGCTACTCTTTTTGCACCACGAGCAAGTTCATAAAATACTTCATCCATAGAATTTGCATTATATGTTTTTTTTAGTTTTGAGGGCGAATCCAACGCTTTTATCTTTCCATCTACCATCATGGATATCCTGTCACAATATTCAGCTTCATCCATGTAATGCGTCGTGATAAATATCGTAATGCCGCGGGAAGAAGCCTCATATATAAGATCCCAAAACTGCCTCCTGGTCACAGGATCGACACCACCGGTGGGCTCATCTAAAAAAACAATTTTAGGTTCGTGGATAATGGCTACGGCAAATGCCAGCTTTTGTTTCCAGCCTATTGGTAAACTCCCAACTAATTTTTTAGCCTCTTTGTGTAATTGCAGGAAAGAAATAAGCTCTTCGCGCTTTTCCTTTATTTTTTTGTTTGTCAAGCCATAGATACCGCCGAAGAATCTGATATTTTCTAAAACCGTAAGATCTTCATAGAGCGAAAATTTTTGGCTCATGTAACCGATATTCTTTTTAATAAGCTCAGTCTGCCTGCTGACATCAAAACCTCCAACAGTTGCTTTGCCCGATGTAGGTATTGAAAGGCCGCAAAGCATTCGCATAGCTGTTGTTTTTCCTGCACCATTTGCACCAAGGAAACCGAAAATCTCTCCTGTCTCCACTTCAAAAGTGATTTCATCTACGGCCACAAAATCCCCAAATTTTTTGGTGAGCTTATTTGTAACAATCGCAGGAACTGCCATGATTAATTGATTGATGCAGGTTTGGCCGAGGTCATCTTTATAAATAAATCTTCCACAGTTGGCCTGATTGAATTTACTTCAACATTTGTATGATTTTTTTCAGACAGATACCGGGCAAGGTTTTGTTCCTCATCATGATTAGTTTGCTTTAATGTGAAATGGAAAAATTCACCGAACGCAAAAACGGATTCCGAATTTTCATACGCTTTCAGGTCATTTAATAATTTTTTCCGGTCATCTGATTTAACTGAATAAAGCGGTACGCCATACGCATTAACGATATTGGCCGGTGAGTCTATTGATAAAATTTTTCCGGCTTGAATGAGTGCTATCCTATCGCAACGTGTTGCTTCATCCATGTAAGGAGTTGAGACAAGGATGGTTATGTTTTGTTGCTTTAGGCGTTTCAGCATTTCCCAAAATTCTCTCCTTGAAACTGCATCAACACCTGTCGTAGGCTCATCCAGAAATAATACAACGGGTTTATGAATCAAGGCGCAACAAAGTGCCAGTTTCTGCTTCATACCACCAGAAAGCTTACCGGCCCTCCTTTTCTTAAAGGGTTCGATCTGAATATAGATGTCCTTTATAAGTTCATAATTCTCTTCAATAGAGGTATTAAATAAGGTTGCAAAAAAGCTGAGATTTTCTTCCACTGTCAGATCCTGGTAAAGAGAAAATTTTCCCGGCATATAACCAATTCGATTCCGAATCGATTTATAATCCTTCACAACATCAAGACCATTCACAGTGGCACCTCCACTATCCGGAAGAAGGAGGGTTGTCAAAATCCTTAAAATGCTTGTTTTGCCTGCACCGTCAGGACCTATTAATCCAAATAATTCACCTTTCCCCACTGAAAAAGAAACCTGATCGACCGCTTTGATCTTTCCTTTTTCATAGGTCTTGGTCATATTATTCAGTACGATATCCATCATATCAATTGAAGAATTTCAATTCACCATACATTCCTATTTTGAGATGCCCGTCATTCGGCACTTTTACTTTGATAGCATAGACCATATTGGCTCTTTCGTCTTTAGTCTGAATGGTCTTTGGGGTGAACTCTGCTTTATCACTGATCCAGGTTATGATTCCTTCCGTTTCTTTATATTGGTCGGGACCATCATCTGTTAATACGCTTACTTTTTGATTTAGTGTTATCTGCGAAAGCTGATCTCCGGTGATATACGCTCTGAAAATCACGGTTGACAAATCGGCGATCTGATACAGAGGCTTACCCTGTGTTGTCATTTCATTTGTCTCTGCATATTTAGCCATTACGGTTCCATCCACAGGATTGATCAATCTTGATTTAGTAAGCTGATCATTGATTTGTTCAATCTGAACCTGTAATGGCAAACTCTCTTTCGAATAGCCGGACGATAAAATGCCAAGGGAGGATTGTTGTGCTGCAATTTGTTTTTGCAAAACGCTGACTTGCGAATTAATATCATCCAATTGCTTTTGGGTGGCAGCACCAGCTTTTACTAAATCGGAAAACCGCCTTTGTTCCCGTTGAGTAGCTTTCAATTCTTCCTGGAGAGCTCCAACTTGTGAAGAGATGTCAGGCTTTTTTCCAAGAAGGGCCCTGATCTGAGCTTGTATTTGTTTTTTCTTTAGATATAGCTGCGTGCTGTCGATATAACCAATGTACTGACCGGCAATTAATTTTTGCCCTTCCTCGAGATCAAATTGCTTTATGGTCCCGGTACCTTCACTCGAAATAATAATTTCTTCTGCTTCAAAAGAACCGGAAGCATCAAAATCATTCTTAGCTTTCTTACAGCCATTAAGAAAAATAAAAAAGGTTAATGCAATTACAAGTATGTTTTTCATGGTTGCGAAATAGATGTTATTTTAATTTCCTTTCAACATCATAGCCTGAATCCATTTTGGAATCAGGATTTTCCTCTGTTGCATAATCTCATTAAATGCCTCTTGATCTAAGTCTCCTATATTTTTTAATATCGGACTGCCTACAAAGGGGAAGATGATCATTCCCATAATATTCATGACAAAATGTAATGGATGTATGGGTGCAATTTTTCCGGTTTTGATGGCTTCCTGAATTTGAATAAAGAAATAAGATCTCATCAACTTTTCTTTAAAATTCAATTTCAGCATTAAATCCTGTGGATGTGATCTTAATTCACTCAACACAAACAGTGGCAGGTCGGGTTGTAATGTCAACATATCAATATAGTTGCTGGTAAGAATCTGAATCTTGTTTTCCAGAGAAGTGGATTCATTATTTAAAACACCTGAGATTGATTGAATGAATTCTTGCATGCTCTCCATCATAATGAGATCGAAGAGTTTTTCTTTACTGCGAAAATAATAATTGAGTAGGGCCAGATTTATTCCGGCTGCCTGGGCTATATCCCGGGTACGCGTAGCAGCATATCCCTTTCGGGTAAAAATGATGCGGGCTGCATTCTTGATTTTTTCCTCCGTCGATGGATCTATCGCCGGTTTGGATTCCATGCCCTTCATAAAGATGAATAGATTGACGAGGCAAAGATATAAGTAAAAATACATTTTAATCAAAAATTTTAATCAAATGATTAAATAAATTTTAGAACTCTATTTCCACTCATAACTACGTGGATTATCAGGCACTTAAGACCTCGTGGAACGAATACTGGTGGCACGAGTATCCAGTTCATCACCTAACTATATGAGTTTCAATTATTAAGATGGCTTTAACAGGTCCAACTATATCGTTTTTCTCCGTTTTTCGTTATCGTATTATTATATTTTCGACCTCCAGCCAGGATTGGTTATTTTTGCTTCAACTTTTTATGCTATGAAATCTACCATCACCATTTTTACACTTTTCCTGATCACTGCTGCCGGTTTTGCTCAAAAACAAGACGTAGAAGTCTTTGAAAAGAAAGAGGGCAACAAGGTCATAGTCATGGCCCGGAATACCGGTAAAGTCGAATACTCAGTCTCCGTTGGTATTACTTCAAAAGGAATGGATGTGTTGCCGTCATCGAAAGTTGGAGGCAGTATTGGCCCGGGTTTAATGAAGGAAATGGCTTACCTCACCCCGAGAGCTGGTGAAAGTTGGGAATATAGCTATGAAGTGTCTATTACGCAGTCCATGGGAACGAATACAATAAATCCCGCACCAACCCCCACGCCTGCCAAGACAATCCAAACTTCTACGACTGCCAGGGAAATTAAATCCACCCCTTCATCGACCACAACTAATAAAACGACTACTTCTGCTCCTGTGAGAACCAAGGTCGCAGATGCTCCAGCTTCGACAAGCAATTCCTCCACGACCAATACCAGGACAACAACATCATCCAATGCTTCAACCCCTGCAACACCTGCGCTTTCGAAAGCGGATATAATCGTTTATTCAAAACCAGGATGCAGCCGTTGTGAATATGTCAAAAAACAGCTTACGGTTTCAGGTATCCGTTTCGAGGAATACAGCACTGCATCAAGCTCACCAGAAATTAACAACATGTGGGCTGCCATCAGAACTGCAGGCTTTACCGGTGGCAGCGTCACCATGCCAGTGGTCAGGGCGAATGGAAAATATTATTATAACATCCCTGACATGGCCGGCTTTGTAGAAAAGCTGAAGTAAGAATAGGCTTCTACTGGCTGTACTTATTCATTTTATTCCGTTTCCAAGAAGCTCTTTCTGTGTTGACTCCAAATAACCTGGTATTAATAGTTCGATGCAGGGGATTGGAAATATCAAAAACAATTATTAATATTAACTTTCAATGGGTAGAATTCGGATAGTCTTCTGCCATTTATATTATTTAAAGAAGGGATACACATACTATTTTTTTGAATTTTTTTTTACTGCGTTACCATTTTAAATTCCACACCCGGAAAGGTTTTAATGTAATGATGTATCTGATTAATCCTAAGTTTTAGGCCATTAAATATTTTATTAAAACGGCTTTTGATCATGCCTCCGATGTCTGTATAAACCCAGTTTATTATGAATTTGTATGCTCTCCTCATTGGCATTAATGATTATCCTTCAAAGCCACTGACTCAATGTGTTGCAGATGCCGGAAAAATGGAAGCCTATCTGAATTCCATAAAAACATCTTTCAGCGACATTAAAATTAAAAGGCTACACAACGAAGAGGCGACACGGATTAACATAATAAAACAAATCAACGAATTTCTTTCTGAAGCCACGGATGAAGATGTAGCATTGCTGTATTACAGCGGCCATGGTGCGCAGGAGGAATCTGCAGGCCGGTTTTCGGAAGAGCAGGATGGATTACTGGAATGTATGGTTTGTTATTCTGCCGGAGACCTCAGCACTTCCCAATTGTTAGCGGATCAGGAGCTGCGCTATCTTCTTTACAAACTTAAAGCGAATCCACATCTGTTGACAGTATTTGATTCTTGTCATTCAGGCGATATTGTGCGGTCCTTTCATCATGATGAGGATCAAAGTGGCAAAGTTAAACGGATAGCTGGTGCTTTCGAAGCTCGCGACTATGCTACATTCGTGTTTGCCGGTGATCCTGAAGTAGAGGAGAAACAAGACGGCTTAACCCACGTCTTTATTCCTTATAAAAATCATATTCACCTGGCTGCCTGTCTTTCGAGCGAATCATCTTGGGAGGATAGCAAAGGCGGCGTATTTACAAGATATCTTATTGGACTTTTAAAGGCGACAAATGGAGATCTCTCCTATCTGGATATCGCGCGCTGGTCAAAAATAAGCCTGAAGAGTGTCACTGAAAAGAATCAGACGCCTGCTATCACTGTCCAGGGTGAAGGGAAGCTGAATGCGGATAGCCGATGGCTGAATTTAAATCCGGGTACAGCATCATCGCGGGATGGGACCGTAGCATCAAATGCAGATGGTGAATGGGTTTATTCGCGTGGAAATCTTCTTGGCCTTCAACCTGGAATGCAGGTGATTATTTCTCTTGACAACAAGGAGGAAATAAAGCTGCAAGTGAAAGAGGCCCAACCGGATCATTCCATCCTTGAGGTGCCTATGGATATCGTCAATAAATTAGGCTTTGATAAAAAAATCTACAGTGCCAGAACAGAGATCACCACGTATGCCGGCCTGAAACTTTTTATTAATGCTATCGATGACGACTCAGAAATAATCAAATCGTTACATACCATCTTCTCAGCAAATGAAAAAGTAAATCTCACGCAGGCTAATGGCGCAGATTTCTTTCTGAATGTATTCAATGGTATGGTCTACTTTTCATTGCCTGAACATGAGTTTCAACCATTAGCCGAACAAATACTGACCGGTGATAAAGTTCTTCTTCAAAACAAGCTCAATGCTCAACTAAAGTCATTTATCAAATGGAATCATTTTTATTCGCTTGACAACCCAGGAAAAGATTTTGAGAAATGTCCCATCAAAGTGGAATTACTATTAAAGACTGGTGAATATATTGAGATTACGAACAGCACACACAGGCTGCTCCCAAATGCTGCACGTTCCACTTCCGGCAAACTCTTTGCTACCGCACAAGTCAAAATCACAAATCTCTCAAACGAACCATTGTTTGTAGGTGTATTGACTCTTGGTTCAGATTTGAGTATTACCTCAAAACCATTTGAAGGAAATGTTGTCCTGCTTGCTCCCGGTAAATCAAAGACACTTTACGATCATAACCAAAAAAAAGAAGTGTCCATAACGCTCGATTCTTATAAAGAAGTTTATAATTGGAAAGAAGAATGGTTCTATTACAAATTCATCTTCAATAATTTTGAAGACTTCTCGCCGGCATTGAATACTACTGATTTTTTGCAGCCGGCACTGGATCCTCCACTTACACTGCCTGATACAAAAGGCCTGAGATCTGCAAGAGGTGAAGGAGGCGAAGTAGAAGAAGTTCAAAAAAAGTGGGGAACCTGCCGCACAAGGATTGAATTGGCCAATAGTTCATATAATATTTTTTCAGGACATTTACTTGAGCACCAGGAGGAATATGGAAAGAGTAAATTGTTGTCCCCATTTATTAAGGAATTGTATTTCGAAGAACATTTTAATGGAAAACTTTTTGAGCTCAGTCTGAAACAAAACAAAGATCAATCTGCATCAACCGCCAACAGAGCTACCCACAACGTATTTGTAAAACTCTTCAACTACATCTACAAGTCTGCCCGCCGGAAAACTTTTTTCCATAATCAACCTGAGGATAGACCTATTGTCATCGCAGAAGGTGATTCATGGTTTCTCTATCCGAAACCTGGTGTCAGGGATACGCTTGATTACATCATGCAGGAATATAGATTACTCAGCCTGGCAGAGGCGGGAGATGAAATAACTGATTATTTAAAAAAGGGTGACCTGTTAGAAGCTGTAGACTTATATAAACCGGAATATGTTCTGATCAGCGGGGGAGGTAATGACATCCTCGGCCCGGAAATAAAACAAATTCTGAACAATAATGTGATCAATGGAAAATTGGCCACTGATTATTTAGTAGTTGACGAATTCAATAAAAAATTAAATTTTCTCTCTGATGGCTATCAGTCGCTTTTTAAAAAAATTATTGCCTTAGTTCCAAATGTAATCATCTTCGTACATGGATATGATTATGTGAGAAGTAATCCGGATGAAAACACCATAAAGCATGGTTGGGCTAACCGGTATATGAAAGGCGCAGGGATCCAACAACCTGAACTGAGAAAGCTGGTGATCACATACCTGGTAGATCAATTCAATGATATGCTAAGAGAGTTCGAAAACCAGTATAAAACGAATGTCATCTACGTCAACAACCGGTCAACCGTTCTGGAAAATGAATGGATGGATGAAATACACCCAAATAATATTGGATTCCAAAAGGTCGCAAACAATTTTCTTGCAAAAATGAAACAACATTAAATTCAAAAATCATGGGAAGGATATGTAAAAACAAAATCACGGATCACATACGGGATCAATTTGGAGCTAACCCACTGAAGGTACCCGAAGCAAGAATTCAACCGATGTGCATACTAGAAATTCGCGATAACGGCCAGCAATACCTGGGCGAATTCAAATTCCTCGTCAAAGGAGGATTTGATCACGACATACCGCAAAAGACAGAGGGTGTTGCGAGTATTTCTGATCAGCACTCTGCACTAGCGGATTTCAATACAGGGTTTGGTATTCTGGGTAACTTCCTCAAAGCGCTGGGAGTGGATCCCGCTGCAGTCAGTGCTTCGATAAAAAAAACGAAGAAAATGGCTTTCTCCTTTAGTAATGTCCGGCGGACTTTTATTGATCCTCTCATGCTTGGAAGTGTGTTGTCCCAAAACGAATTATTTGGAGACAAAGACAATTTCATACTCTTCCCTGCCATGCATGACAAAAAAGTGAGGCTTGGCCTCATCACAGATATCATCATCTCTAATAATTTTTCGCTCAGCACATTTTCAGAATCGGATAGTGCTGTCAATATCGATATCCCGGCAATAGCCCAGGCAGTTGCAAATGTCAATGCATCACTCAAAGTGCAAAGAACATCCGAAAATGAGGTAAAATTTGAAGGGCCTTCAGACATGACCTTTGCATTCTCCTGTCTTGAAATTAAAATAGATCCGAATACGGGGAAGTTTTCCCGAGGCGACTGGTTGAAAAATATTAAATCCATTGCCGGCGAAGAGCGTTCCTTCGAAAGCATTAAAACAAATGACGCAAAATTATTGGAGAAAATATTAATCGATGACAATTCAGAATATCCATTGTTGATTGACCTGTAAATCAGAACACGATGTCTTTAATCTATTCTTCTTTTTCAAATCCCTCAGGAGACCTTCCAAAGCTCCCTGCTGAATTTTTTGAACTTATTAGCTTTTTAGTTAGCAAACCG
>JBDSPM010000488.1:0-3296 GCA_039930325.1 Saprospiraceae bacterium | reverse complement strand
GAAGCGCCTGTATTCAATTTCGCTTTTCTGACCAGGGGGAGGGCTACGATTGAGACGGATGTCATGAAGTTCGACAGGGAAAATATTTATAAGGACCTTTCAGTGGTCAATGTGTTTTGGGGCTTTGGCGCGGGAATTGAATATTCGATCAGTGAGAATAATGCGCTTGTAGGCGGTATTTACTATCAAAACGGTCTTTTGGATTTTACTAGAGATAATGGCCACAGAGCTATACCCAATCCGGACGTCAATCCACCATACTTACTGCAAAAGGACGATTCCCGGGCCACAGTCAATAATCTTGTTTTAAGGCTCGGTATAATTTTTTAAAAAGCTGCATTTTCATCCTTGATGCCCAATTCCGGGTATCGTTTTTTATTTTCACAGCACAAGCTACTTTTAACCGATATGACAGATGACTTTGACACATTGCTGGATGATTTTATTCGTCGCGGTCTTGCAGAAGATGTAGGTGAAGGCGATCATACGTCCATGGCCTGTATCAGGTCGACAAGAGTAAGTAAGGCAAAGCTCCTGGTGAAGGATGATGGCATCATATCAGGCGTTGAGGTGGCGAGAAGGATCTTTCATGAGCTTGCTGCTGCTGCTGATTTTGAGATGCTCATTCAGGATGGAAGTCCTGTAAAGCCCGGTGATATTGCGTTTTATGTTACTTGCCCCACACGGGCATTGTTGATGGGGGAGCGGCTTGCATTGAATCTGATGCAACGAATGAGTGCTATTTCCACCATTTCATCTTTATTTGCACAGGAAGTAGAAGGATTGCCTGTGAAGGTACTGGATACAAGGAAAACGACGCCTGGCATGCGATTTCTGGAGAAAGAAGCTGTGCGGTTGGGTGGGTGTAATAATTATCGGTCCGGCCTTTATGACTGGATCATGATCAAGGACAATCATATCGATGCCTGTGGTGACATTCCTACAGCAATTGATAGAGTGCAGGAATATTTGGCAAAAACAAGAAAAGAAATGGGTATCACTATCGAGGTCCGAAATCTGGTTGAAGTTCAGAAAGTACTGGATCATGGAAGAGTGACGCGGATCATGATGGACAATTTTGATATTCCTATATTAAAAGAAGCGGTAGCCATGATCGGCCAGCAATTTGAGACGGAGGCTTCAGGTGGCATTACACTCCATAATGTCCGGGCCTATGCGGAGACTGGCGTTGATTTTGTTTCTTCAGGGGCGCTGACACATAGTGCAGGGACATTTGATCTTAGCCTGAAGATTATTTATTCGGAGGGGTGATTTTTTTATCCCCTACCCCCTGAAAAGGGGGACCAGTTGAAATAGTGCATATGAAAATTATATATGTCCTTCCCGAAATTGTCTAGTTTTTGAAAATTAAAATCAAGTCCCCGTTTTTAGGGGGCAGGGGGTATTTAATGAGGGCTTAAAAACACGAGGTAGCCGACAAATGCTGCCAGCATGAGGAGGATAAGCCAGAAACGCATATCGGTATAGAACTGGGCATGCTCTCCAAAATTCTTCTTTGTAGTGGATCTTTCTTTCACGGACATACTTCTTCGGGTTGAAACTTGATCTTAGTTTTAGTAATTCCTTGCCTAATGACTTTCAAAAAGGATGCCATCACATTTTTGAGTAATATGAAAAAAGCCGAAAAGAAGTCCTTTTATACGTAAAAGGTTGATAGGAGGCAGAATATGCATTAGGGTAATAGAGATTCTTGAATTTGAGGGTCTATTTTTCGTGAGGCGTGAATCGTCAATCGTGAGTGAAAAGCTTACCACTTCCTGTCGTGAATCGTCAATCGTGAATATTCATATTTAATTTTTGAAGCCGCACGCTACAAAAAAAAAGTACTGACGTCGGATTTTAGAACTCCGGACCAAACGGAGTGTAAAAAATTTCTTTTTTTCCTCTGACTTTGTAAGCAGTCTCCTGACTGCAACATTAAATCATCTTCACACGCTCTTACCTTCTTACGCTCTCCCGCGTCACGACTTCGTCAATGGCGGGACCGTGCTGCGCTTGTTACTTCCTTCATTCCATGAAGTATCCTCTTCACCAATCCAGGTCCAGAAAAAATCATTCCTGTATAAATCTGAATCAGGTCCGCCCCTGCATCGAGATGTAGTTTTGCTGAAGGTTCATCCTCAATTCCTCCCACACCGATGATGGTGAATCGGTGGTTGCCTTTCTCGGCGAGATATTTTACAACGGAAACAGAGAGATCAAGAAGGGGTGCGCCACTTAAACCACCTGCTCCCATTCTATCGATCTCCTCTTTTGAATCTTTCAGTCCTTCGCGTGTGATCGTGGTATTTGTAGCAATGACACCGGTGAGATTTGTGCTAAGGACGATTTCGATGATCTCATCCAACTGAATGTGTGTGAGATCAGGCGCGATTTTTAAAAAAATGGGTTTGTTAAGCTTATTTTCTTTCTGGAGAGCAGACAACAATTTGGTTAGCGGTTCTTTTTCCTGAAGCGATCGCAATCCGGGCGTGTTAGGTGAAGAAACATTTACAGTAAAATAATCCACAACGTCGTAAAGCACGTTGAAGCATTTGAGATAATCATCTGCAGCATTTTCATTTGGTGTGTCTTTGTTCTTGCCAATGTTGGCACCGATGATGATACCTTCCGGTCGTTTCTCTTTTAAGCGTTTTGCCAGCGCTTCTGCACCATTGTTGTTAAATCCCATCCGGTTGATCAAGCCTCTCGATTTTATAAGGCGGAATAATCTTGGCATTGGATTTCCGGGCTGTGGACGAGGAGTAACCGTTCCTATTTCTAAGTGGCCAAAACCGAGGGCAGCCATGGCATGGATGTATTTTCCATCCTTATCAAAGCCTGCTGCAAGACCAATCGGGTTTTTGAAATGCAACCCTGCAACAGTTCTTGCAAGCGATGGATGTTCGTATTGAAATAAGCGCTTACAGGTAGCTACAAACCCTGGAACTCTCAGCATCTGCATAAACAAGCGCATCGTCAGGCCATGTGCTTTCTCAGGATCCAGATTGAAAAGAAGAGGTTTGAAAATGGTATACACCTCTGCAAGAAAGTGAAAAACTAAGAACTAAAAACTAAAAGTTAGTGACTTCTAATTTCCAGCTATTACCAATTGTTTTTCTGCCTGAACGATACCCGCAGAATTAACAAGGGTTAATGAATATAAACCCGGAGGTAAGTTTCTAAGATTCAAAGTGACCTGCGTGGTATTTTTTTCAATCGAAAATACACGCTCTTTCCTTCCGGACTGATCATATAGATTGGCTGTTAATTTCTCAGGAGTACTTTCTTTAAAT
>JBDSPM010000487.1:0-4154 GCA_039930325.1 Saprospiraceae bacterium | reverse complement strand
AGGGTAATCGTTTCAATCGACTGACCCTGGCGAAGACTTGCAAACTGCGGCTTCTCATCTTCACCCATTTCTTCTTTGGTCCCTATTTGCACTACCGGACCAAATCGAGTCATCTGGGTCAGGATAGTTTGTCCGCTCACCGGATCTATTCCAAGATCTCTACGTCCACGAACTCTTGCTACATTGTCAAGTGTCTCCTCGACCGTTTTGTGAAAGGGCCCATAAAAAGAAGCAATCATTTTATTCCACACCAGATCACCATCCGCAATGATGTCAAACTGCTTTTCAATATCCGCTGTGAAATTGTAATCCATCACCTGCGAAAAATTGTCATTTAAAAAATCAGTGACGAGCAAGCCCATGTCTGTAGGTACAAGACGGTTTGCAATCGCGCCGGTTATTTCTGTTTTGGTTTCTTCAGTGACTTTATGATCGGCCAGTGTGATGACTGCATAAGCACGCTCTACACCAGGACGGTTTTCTCTTATCACATACCCACGATCTTCTTCCATGATCTTGCTGATAGTCGGCGCATACGTCGAAGGCCTTCCTATTCCGAGCTCTTCTAGTTTTTTTACCAGCCCTGCTTCTGTATATCTCGCAGGTGGCTTAGAATATCGCTCAGTACCCGTCATCTCTTTCAAATCCAGCTTCTGTCCTTCTTTCAATGGCGGCAATATGGTTGAATCTTCATCTTCTGGTTCATCATCCAGATTCTCAATATACAATTTTAGAAAGCCATCGAATTTAATGACTTCACCTTTGGCTGTGAGGTATTCCCCTTTGTGAGCAGACACCGAAATGCTTACTACCGTTCGCTCAAGCTTAGCATCCGCCATTTGAGAAGCAAGCGCTCTTTTCCAAATCAAATCATAGACGCGCTCCATATCCTTATCCCCATCAGGGATAGTTGAATTTTCAGGATAAGATGGGCGAATGGCTTCGTGGGCTTCCTGTGCATTTGATTTTGAAGTGAATTGCCTTGGCTGTACATACGATGCGCCGAATGTTTTACTGATCTCGGCGAGTATAGCTTGTTGAGCTGTTTCACTGATATTCACGGAGTCAGTTCGCATATAGCTGATATACCCTGACTCATACAATTTTTGAGCAGCAGACATCGTGCGCTTTACATTAAACCCAAGCTTTCGGCTTGCTTCTTGTTGCAGTGTGGAGGTTGTAAAAGGAGGTGCTGGTTTTCTGGTTGCAGGTTTTACATCAATACTTTCTACTTTAAACTCTGCAGCTTTACACGCCTCAATCCATTTTTTTGCAGCAGGCTTGTCGGCTATTTTCTCAGTCAGTTCTGCCTTGAGGTCATATACTTTCCCTTTGTCATCGATGACTTTGAAGATGGCCTGTATTTTAAAAAATGCTTCCGGAGTGAAAGCATTGATTTCACGCTCTTTTTCCGCGACTAATTTTACTGCAACGGATTGAACACGTCCTGCAGAAAGTTTGCCTTTTATTTTTCTCCAGAGTGTTTCAGACAATTCAAATCCCACGAGACGATCAAGGACTCTTCGTGCTTGTTGTGCATTGACAAGATTAAGATCAATAGTACGTGGTGATTTGATAGCGGCCTGGATAGCAGGTTTCGTGATTTCCCGAAAAACAATTCTTTTGGTGTGAACGGGATCAAGACCGAGCACACTACATAAATGCCACGAGATAGCTTCGCCTTCACGATCCTCGTCCGTTGCTAGCCAGATTTCATCTACAGACTTGGCTGCATCTTTGAGATCCTTGACTGTTTTCTTTTTTTCAGGGGAAACAATGTATTTGGGTTCGAACCCATTTTCTACGTCAATAGCCCCATTGCCCTTCTCCAGGTCACGGATGTGCCCGAAGCTTGATTTCACTTTGAAATCCTTGCCGAGGAATTTTTCAATGGTCTTTGCCTTGGCAGGAGACTCAACAATCATAAGGTTTTTTGCCATAAAATGTTTGTTTGTGAAGCAGGGAACCTTCACAGGTTAAGGGCGCAAAAGTATAAAGTTTTACTACTTTTTGTTTTTTACTGTTTCCTGGTGACCAGATTCCTTCATACCGAAAATTGGTATTAATAGTTCATTAACAAAGTTAAATTAACTTAATGGTTCACAAGGTTTTGATCAATTGGAGCAGAATTCACGCTGAAGGTGCCTTCAAATCTGTAATCCAGTCATCAGCGTATCCCAAATAGTCAGATAATTGCAAATTTCTTATTTCTGCTTGAGAAAAATTATCTGAAAGATTTGTGGGTAGATCATCAGTGAATTGATTAAAAGCATTCCAAATTTTCGTAGTTCCAGGAATTTTATTTTTTGGATAAATTCTTGATTGCCAGTCTCGAACCACACTTATCAGGGTTTCAGGATTGTTTTTATGACATTCAATATCCTGACCGCTTATATCACCAATATACTTATCATAATCGTGAGGCTCGGTATCCAGGATGAGAATTTTACGGTTTGAATATTTTCGACCTCCAAATTTCTTACTACCAATATCAAGTCCTAATTCGAAAGGCATATTAAATCTTGCCATTTCCCCTTTTGATTTTGCTTGATTTCTTGATAGATCATGAACTGCAAATTTAGATTTCTTTATAAGTTTAATGATTTCTATAACTCTGATCTTATCACCTGAAACTGTTTTGGAAAAAATCGGATAAAGCTCAAGATAAAGAAGTGAGAAAATTAAGACTTTGAAAAGTTTTGAGTATTCTTTATCAAAAGGACAATTAATAAAAATATATTTTCGTTCTGGTTTGTTCGGCATGTTTTGGAGCTAAGCATGAAGAGGGGCCTCAGGATACCTTAATCCGTTTTGCAACGTCACCATTTTTATCATGGATAACAATAAATTTTGCTGCTTTTCTGGTTGCTGATTTTCGTGCGTAGGATAAAGCCGATCTTTTATTTAAAGATGAACGTTCAGAGACGACACTTCCTTCTGCTACCACAGACCAGGTATTAGAAGGGCCTGAAATAACGTGTATTTTCGATACCTCATTAGGCCTGGCCCCTAACGCAACTTTCCTCCCAAGCGCTTTTGTGTAATAAGCTTTTTGTTCTGCCATAAAAATGAAAATAGCACTTTAATAATATAAGTTCAAAAGTTACTAAACAAATTTTTATGATTCAAATAAATTATCGTATTCACTTTTATTTCCTTTTGGCAATGCGTCAGGTTCGTTCCTGCGTACATTCAGATCCAGCTTGTCATCTTTCGGATTAGGCATGAGCATGAGTGAGCTTTTCTTTTCCCAGTCTTCAAGCATCTGCATTCCCTGGTCTTCAAACACGCCATTTTGCAGATCTACTGAATCCATGAAGCTGCTGGAGAGTTCCATAAATCTTTCCATTTCACCCACCTTCATTGCGACATCATCAGCGATCACTTCAAGTGCCTGGTCAAACATCGCACGCTTATCAGAATTTCCGGAAATAATACTCATTGCTGATTTCATGGCGCCATAGCTTGCACGAATAGCTTTTCTTTCTTCTTCTTTAAGCTTCACCTGATCTTTGGTGTCTTCAAGCAATACCTCTGAATTAGAATACATTTTAGTCAGTACCCGGTAAAGAATATTCATTTTATTCTCGAGCACTGCATATTTTTCATTAGACTCTTTCAGTCGGGCAGCTTTACGGCTCGAGAGCAACATTTGATTGTCAACCTTCTGTTCTTTTGCTTTTTGAGCCAGCTTCATGTTGTAATCTATTTCTGTTGCATTCTCTTCCTGGATAGTTTTGAGTTTTCGGATCTGGCCTCTCAGCAGACCAATCTGCTCACCCATTTTTTTAAGATTGTCTTCCAGGTCTTCTATATAGTTTTTCAGAATACCAATCGGATCAATCGTGATGAACACACCCGTGATCTTTCGCATGGCACTTTTGTACATGTAGTTGACCAGCGTTCTCATCTTTGGATCGAGGACCATATAAATAATGGCTCCAAGAACAAGCAAAGTCACCACCAGCCCTAGCAATGAAGAGGCAAATACGAGTATCTGTGGAAGAAATTTTACCAATACATATCCGGCACCGGCTAGTATCGCAAGCATAAACAAAAGTCCTGTTTTTCCTTCCGGCCTTCCCCAGAATGATTTTGGCTTTTGAAGGCTACCCGTAAAATCTTGAGCTTGTATAGTCATATGGAGTGTATTA
>JBDSPM010000486.1:0-4160 GCA_039930325.1 Saprospiraceae bacterium | reverse complement strand
ATACAAGGATGTATGAATTACCTGTAAAACCATCGCCAAATCTTCCGAATCTGAGGTCTGTTCTTCTGTACCCGGGTTTGTGTTTTTTTGAAGGCACTATTGTGAGTGTTGGAAGAGGCACCTCTTCACCATTCCAGGTGCTTGGGCATCTCCTGTATCCTGATACCAGCTTCTCTTTTGTTCCCAAATCAATCCCCGGCGCTGCCCATCCTCCTTTGGAAGGGAAGAAATGTTATGGTCTTGACCTGACTTCGCTAAATGTAGATTCTTTATTTGCCACTCATCAATTGAATGTTAGTCTGATGATGAAATTTTACCGGGCTTTGAAAGCAGAGAGGTTTTTTAACCCTTCATGGTTTGATAAGTTGGCGGGTGGGCCAGGATACCGTGAGGCATTGGAAAGTAGCTGGACGGAGGAGCAAATCAGGTATAGCTGGAAGAAAGGGATTGAGGCTTTTAAAGAGAAAAGGAAGCCTTATTTGTTGTATCCGGAGTAGCTGCGCAGTAACATTCAAAATTGGTGGCACTACTAGTAGTGCCACTATTAGTAGTGCCACTAACTCCTAACTGGTTAATTTACAAGCATATAATTCTCGAATAACCAAATCTTAACTGTGGGTTTTGTTTCTTAGATCCGAAAAGTGATATGAGAAACTCATAAAGCATGAAGCTCAATTCTCAAATCTATAAATGAGCTGTCCCCGGATCTCGGAGCGACGATTTCCGGGGATTTCATCATTTCCACTGCCGACAGAGGTCATGTCAAGCCATTGCGTCCTGGCATATTTGATTTCGGCTGTGAGATGACGGATGCCTTTGTACCTGAGATTAATATAGAACCGCGAACCCTTATCACTAAAAGCAGGAATGGCATAATAGTAAATAAGATCATTTTCGTATGTGTAGATCCGGCTATTGAATCCATCTGTATCAAAGAGTGTGACCCTGCCACTAAGGGACCAGGGAGATGAAACAGGTTTGAACAGAAAATCCTGGTAAACCAAAAATCCGTTTTCATGATCCCCATTGAAGGAATAAAAGCTCCACTCCAATCTTGTCCTTAGCTGGATGGTTTTGTCAAGAATATTATTGATGTTGAGCCTGGCCTGGGAGTGTCGTTGATCCATCACATCAGGTATTGACGAACCTTCCTGCGTAAAATTCAGCCCTGATCTCTTCGTGCGGAATTGAGCATATATTTCAAGCCGCCTCTTAATGGTGTATGTAAGCCGGCCAAATATTTCATTGCCATCCGCAGGGCGGTCCACACGGAAACGAAGCCATGGATTGAACCACATGTCATGATAGAGCTGCAACTTCCATTTTACAGAAGGTGTGATCTCAATTCCTGTATACAATCCGGTTTCATTGCTTGCAGAGGATGACTCTGCGAATACATTTGGTGAGAGGGATTGGTAGTCTCGTGCAAATGATCTGAAGAGAATTGCTCCGAGAATGTGACGATCGAGGCCAACAAGTAAACCATTGACGGTTGCCAAGCCGCCATTATCGCTTACTGCTGTTTCACCGAAGATATGAATGCCACTTAGCCAAAAACCATAATCCACGCTTGCATTTGTCAGCCTGTTTCCATTAAAATAATATTGATTGTATAGATCCGTGGTTCTGTTGAGAGGTGCACTTAATTCCGAGTGTAATCCATTCACTGCGAAGTGACTTCGTTTGTGATCGTAGGAAACACTGAGTCCTTCCTGTGTCAGGTTGATGGCATCTTCATCAGCGATTTCAGAAGTCGTGCGATGCAGATTAGAAGTTTGCAGGCTCGTGATATCAGTTTGTATATCCGAAATCTCACCCCCATCGAAAATCGTATCGATTACAAGATTTCCATCCCGCTTATTGCTGCTGGCAAATAATGTGAAAGTAAAATGATCGAAGGGTCGAACAGAAATACCTATGCCACGAAGAAAATTATTTTCATCGACAGATGTATATGATCGCAATGGATTTCCTGTACGTTTTATCGAAGTGACGAAGCTGCTTTTACCTGTACCAAAACCGGAATGCATGATCAGACCTTGTCCAAAACTTGCCGTAAAGTCACCGAGCATGACTGCAGGCAACCAAGATCTGTAATTCTGAAGCGAAAGATGAGCAGAATAAAAATCAAATCCTGATTTATTTGAGCCTTTGAAAAATCCCTCACCTGAATCTTTTTCGCCGGTAATTCCATAGCTCAACACATTGCCATTGCGATGTCTAAAACGAATGTATACTTTGTCAGGGCTGCCTTCATAAGCAGGCGGATCACCTGTGTAGCCTTTCGCAGTCTCAATATTTCTGCCGACACGAAGATAAATTTCATTCTGACCATGAAGTAACAGTCCTGCCGGAGTGGCCGTTTGTGTAAATATGCCACGGCCTTCCACATGACTGATGACCTGCAAAATTCGGATCGTCGAAAGATCAAAACCGGGAATCGACTGAAGTTCCAGAATTGATAGCAACGGGCCATTCCGCCTGATGTGATCCTGCAATTTCTGGTATGCATAATCGGTTATGATATTCCATTGCGTTAGTTCCGATACATCATCCGAATTAATATTGATTGGATGTCGCTGCCAGTCATCAAGTAATTCACCAAGATCCGTGAAATCGAACTCGGCTTCGGCTTCAAGATTTTCAGTAATGATTTCAATGAGTTGCTGGTAATAATCCTGAGTTTCAGGAGCCTGCGCCAGGAGTGCAATTGGCTTCCCAAGGAAGATGGACATTCCGAGCAGTAAACTTAAAATCTTTAAATAGTTACGATTTTGCACAGAGCACTAAAGTAATGGTTTATACTTCATCATCCCAAATTACAGCACATATCTTCCATCCCATCCGTGTCCTGACGAACTGGAAGGATTTTGCACCTTTCATTTTAAAAGATACACCGTTTAAAATTCCTGATTTACGATAATGACTGAAGCGCTGCGCAATGTTGCCAAAAATTTCAGTTTTGCCTGAAGTTTCTTCTTCTTTGAAATCCACAAGACTGCCATCAGTTAATAATTTTTGTCTTGGCGTAATAAAAGAAGCAAGCGTGAATATTTCATTGTCTGCTGATGTATTCTTAATAATGATAGTTTCCGGAATGCATAGTTGGAGGATGTTTTCAACATGTGGAATCATTCCATCCAAATTAGTAAATAAATTAAAAAACTGATCTACGAGGCTTTTAATTTCTTTCCTGTCAAGGGTTTGATGATCTATTGAAAATAAATTCAGGTTTGTACCATCGAGGAATAATTCATCTTCAAGCTCAAGGCCCAATTTCGACAATAAATTCATTGAGCGGAAATTGTCTTTTGTGGTGATGGCAACAATTCTTTTTATATCAAGTGTCTCCATTGCATAATGCAGAATCGTATCTACGATTTCAAAAGCATATCCTTTCCCTGTATGTTCAGTCAGAAAAGCAAAACCGATATCAACATCTTCCAGGAAGTCCCGTTTTGCCAATCCTGCAGATCCCAGGGATTCGCCAGTGCTCTTTAACACGACTTTCCAAAACCCATATCCATTCACTGCATAGCTTTTAATCGAACCATTTGAAAGATACATTTCGGCATCTTCTATAGAATACACTTTTCGATCGCCGATGTATTGAAGCCAGGAGGGTTCATTGACCAGGCGAAGCATGAAGGGAGCGTCAGCCAGAGTGAATTCATGGAGGGAAAGGCGGTCGGTTTCCAAAATTTGAGAAGACATGTAGAATGTATGGATGATACTTGCCTAAAAGTATGAATACTTAAATTGGTAAGATGAGATTCATCAAATGATTGTTGGAACACCTTTCATGTCTACTGCTGTACAATGTGCATCTTTTTTATGATCAGGAAACCATCCTGGAGCATTAAAAATGTATTTAAGCTTCACTTTCCAGGATTTTGAGCTACGGATAGAAAAAAATAAATCTCTGAATTCATGAAAGGTGATTTCCAGCACCCCATTTGATCGGGGTGGGTGAGTGATCCCAAAACTTATTTTTCGATTCGCCTTAATTGGTTGATACGTTCCAAATAAGCGGTCATAGAAAATGAAAATTCCGGCATAATTTTTATCAATACAATCTTCATCTTTTCCATGATGAATGGCGTGAAGACCAGGAGTTGAAAGGAAAGAGGAAAATTTATCCCATATCGGCAACAAATCGG
>JBDSPM010000485.1:0-4890 GCA_039930325.1 Saprospiraceae bacterium | reverse complement strand
GAAATGTATTCGTGCTGATGATCTCCATGTATTTGTCAACAATAAACTTTTTCACTACCTGCTCAGGTTTAATCCCGATGTGAATCATTGAATATTATTTGGGCTCCGGCTCCCGGGTTAATCTTGGCCCTTTCCATAAACGGATGTAGTTTTTAAAAAAAGTAATTCGTTGCTTTCCATGCCTGACAAAAGCAGGCAAATAGAGCCAGGGTATTTGGGGGTTCTGATGATGCGCGAGATGCAAATTGAAATTTAGATATATTAATTTTAGCCAACCCGGGATCTTGAGGTTGTGCGCTCCATTGATGATATCCCGTGGGCTGAAAGCATGATTCACGTAGTTTTGCGAAGACCATAAAAAGCCATGCATCACAAACAAGGTAAGCCATGAAGTCCATTTCAAATCCAGCACATAGAACATGCTGACTTGAAAAATGATCACTATCCAACTCTCGATCCTTGAAAGGGCAACCTTGTCCTTCCGGTCACTCCCCTTCAGAAAACCACCAATTTCCCTGTTAGAGTAAAAAAACCGGGAATATATAAGCCCTGGTGCAAAAGCATACAAAAGCACTGCCAGCCACATTGAAAAATACCCCAGCCCTATCATCATCCCATATAATGTTCCATATCGCTTCAGCTTATCCTGGTGCTCATAGTACAAGTCCCACATCTCTTCATCTGTTCGGTTCTTTTTGTGATGCTTCAAGTGACAATGTTTAAAAAAAGTATACGGAGCTATAAATAGGGTGCTTAGCCACCTGCCCATGGCCTCACTGATCCTTTTATCGGAATGTATGATGCCATGCTCTGCTTCATGAATCAGGGAATACACAGGCACCATGATGACGGCAAACAAAAAACCAAAAAGAAGCACCCAGCCAAGGTGAGTGACATGGGAAGCCGCCCACAACAATGTGAAATAGGCGCAACTGAAAACAATAGCAATGGCCATATTTATTTTGTCCGGGATCCTGTATTGTTCTATTGACATGGTTTCATTCCAAGTTTCTTCATGAAGTGGATGTGTGAAATGAAGGCCTTGCCCAACGTTGGGTAGCAATGGTAAGGGAGATTATGCCGGCTACATTCGTTCCTGATCATCTCACTGATCGCCGGATAATGTATGTGGCTGACAAATGGAAACAAATGATGCTCAATCTGGAAATTTAAACCTCCGGCACACCAGCTTAAAATCTTATTATCCGTAGCAAAATTTGAAGTAGTGACCACTTGATGAACAGCCCATTCGGATGATATCTGTTTTACATCCTTTTCTGCTTCCTCAAAATGGGTATTTTCTACCAAGTGTGCCAGTTGGAAAATAATAGTCAGACTCAACCCCATGATAAAATGAACTATACAAAATCCGATTAGCCAATTTTGCCAGCCAAGGAACCAAACAGGAATTACGATATAAGTTATAACGCAAATCGCTTTGCTCCCCCAAAAAACCAAATGATCTGGTAACCTGATTTTCTGGATCCGCGTCGAGGATACCTTCCGTGAAAAATATTTGGTAAAATCAGAAACCAGCATCCATTCAATCGTACTAAGTGCATAAATCGGAAACATGTATAAATATTGGTACCGATGCACCGGTTTCCATCCCTGAGTAGGCGATTGACGAAGCATGGGCCAATTGTCTATATCATAATCCATGCCTTCGATATTCGTAAAGGTGTGATGGACCGTATGTCTGATTTTCCAGAGGTAAGCATTGCTTCCGATGGCATTCATGGTTAATCCCATGACGTCATTGACCCATTTTTTTTCTGAGAAACTTCCATGACAGGCATCATGCATGACATTGACTGCCACCATGCTAAAGCAAGCGCCGAGAGCTATATACAGGAGTATTCCGGTCATCTGTGAATAGTGCCCCAGCAGTATGTACAAATAAATACCAAATGCCAGGGGGATAAACAATATGGCTTTGGCATACAACTCCCAATTGCCCTTTTTCTCCAGGTTATGGCTGGAGAAATATTCACCTACATTTCTTTTAACAGCATCTGAAAAAGTGTGATCTGTCATTTGAAATAGTACGTTTTTCATATTCAATTTTTTAAAAAATATTGACAAGTATACTTTAGACATGACATTGCCTAACCTGTATCAGATCAATTAAAATGAAGCAATTATAGTAGAAGAGTTTTTTCTTCATAACTCAGGTTTAACAAGGTATGCAGCTACTTTCCCATATACAAATGAACGGTCACCGGAATACAATTCCAGGCTTAGTCTTTCATCTTTTACAATCAGGCCAGTAAGGGAAGCCGGCACTTCCCGGGGTATCATCAGATTTCGAAAGATAACCCGGGCCCCGGGCCTCGCTGTACGTTGCACAGCATCAAACAACCTGAACGTATCCCTTTCACTCATTAACTCACAGATATTCGATAAGGCAAAACAATTAATGCTTCCGGAAGGCATCGAATCGATCCAGCTCTGAGCATCGTCTGTGATAATCTTTATCCGCATCAGCCTGGACTTGATCACCTCATAATGCTCCTTTCTTAAATAAGCAGGAACCTCTGTTTCGTTTCTGTATTTTCCCGTTAGGTATAAGGAGACAAAATAATTACCCTGAATAGGAATATCCCTGAATGCCTTTTTAGAACGGTTATAGAAACTTTCTGCAAATGATTTACAGCCATCATCAAAATGAAAGTAGTCTGCTACCAATCCACGCCGAGCCAGGACACGTTTATTAAATAATACGTTGAACATCCAATAGAATCGTTTTGTATGCCACACCTGGTCAAAATAATTCTCCTGCTCCGCTTTCGTTTCCGTTTTGAATAATCCCCGCACTCTGCCCTTGCCTTGCAGAAAGGTGATAAAACTGCCTGCCAACTTAATAAATCGTTCATATTTCCCATTCATCACAAAACCCCTGGATACGATTTTGACTTGCGTGTCCCAAAACGCCACAGCTTCAGGGCTCAACGAAGGCCTCAGGCTGCTGTAAAGCCCTTTTCTGTCAGGATGATATTTCAGTCCCGCAAATGAAATAAACTCCTCAAAGTCCAGCTGCCGAATGGCAGCCATCTTCAACTCCATTAAATAGGATTGCGCAGGATTGATATCAACACTGTAAATCACTTCAGGATCGAATAATAAAAACCCTAACACATTACAACCTCCAGAAGTAATAGCTAAAACGGTATCGCCAGGTTGAATTTTTAAGGCAGTATGGTCACTTTCCGGATCTTCCCAGTTGTGAGTAAATACTAATTTAAATAATGGGATCTGGTCCTTTTCCTTTGTCATTGACTTAGAATTAAACTAAAACCGACTTTTGGGCCGGCCACAAACCTTTCGCATTAAAATAGGGTGCAGGGTAAATGCCATGCTTCCTACTCAAATCGAATACCTCTTCTATTTTCTCAGGGGTGATATTTCCTTTTCCCGTAGAATAATTTTCATAACGCTTTTCAAAGGCAAGCACCATGGCTTCCAGTAAACAACCATGTATAATGTCAGGTGCAGCATACGCATAAATGGTCTTTGAATAATCCGGGCAGAAGCCGAAGCCACGTTTTACCTGTCCCATTCCCCCATGAAATAAATTCACATTCACATCGCCGATAACTGTTGCTTCAACATTCTTCGGGTAACCGGCATCACATATTAAAACATCCTTTTTGCACCTGTCCAGTTTAATCCCTGCCGAACTCGCCACACATATGATGATATCAGCCTCCTGTACAAGATCTTCAAGGTTAGTTGAGTATCCAACATCTATATTTTCTAACCTCAGCGATTTCGCTGTAGCCTCCAGTCGCTGATGATTGCGCGCACATAGAAGCAATTTCTTCACCTTATGTTTCAGGTAATGAACACAGGCCAATCCAATATCACCCGTTGCACCGATGCACAATAGTGTTGACGCCTGAAGATCAATGGACTGGTTTGTCGCAGCTTTTTCTACACCCTTTATAATAAAGGCTGCGGTAAGTGTATTGCCTGTTGTAAACTTTGTCTCCTTCGTGGTGAACGAGTCAAGATTTCCTTCCAGAAGAATAGATGTAAATCCACCGAGCGCCACCATCCTCGCTCCTAATCTTGTGGCAAGAGAAATAGCACTCTTAACTTTAGTGATATTGGTTCTTACAGATTGGGCGTCCAGTTTATCCGGGTCAATAAAAGTCTCAATATAGACCCCGTTAATTTCAGCACCTGTCTCTGACATGACCTTTACCTTGAAAAGAACTCTCGGCGGGATAAATGAAAATATATTCCTAATCTTCTCCATTGACAGCATTTCTAAATCACCGACCCTCAAGTCATTGACAAAAGAAGTAATCGTGTGCCAGTTATCCTGGTGGCCAATGGCTGCAAAATCTAAGCTGGCAGACGAGCGATCCATAGCATCGATTTTTCTCCCGGAATTCCAATATTGTCCAATGATTCAGCATAGAGTGCCATCGCATGTCCACGCATACTGATCATGTCCAACCCAACATGATGTAACGATCCTTTCATACAACTGCCATTACACACCCCGCAATGTCCACGCAGATCAGTAGTTGCTGAAAACTCTGCCATGATCGTCATGCACTTAAAATGTATTTCTTCAAATTTTCGTATAAACCCATCCGGGTCCTCGCGCAAAGCGGCACGTAAAAAATCGGATGAATGTTCCAGGTGACCCTTTTCTTCTTCGGCAATACTGAGAAAAAGCCTTCCTGCCTCACCTCCTAATCCATGGCCCACATCTGTATACATCGATACAGCAAATGATTCGAGCATTACCTCCTGGATAATCAAACAGGCGATGAAATCTTTCTTATCTGCATAAGCCAGGAAATGCTGACGTACACTCCCCCAGTAAGGACTTTCCATATTGATGTGAATGTTCAATCCTTCTTTCCGGGCATAATT
>JBDSPM010000484.1:0-3315 GCA_039930325.1 Saprospiraceae bacterium | reverse complement strand
AGCGTGACAGCTCTTGCTGAATTATTGGAGCGGATAGAGCGAGCTGACAAGGTTGGTCTGAATGTTTTTGGAATAGGAGAGCATCATCGAAAGGAATTTCTTGATTCAGCACCCGTAATTATTCTGGCTGCGGCCGCTGCGAGGACAAAACAGATCCGACTTACCAGTGCAGTGACTGTCCTAAGTGCAGCGGATCCTGTACGTGTATTTCAAAATTTCGCAACACTTGACCTCATTTCACAGGGCCGTGCAGAAATGGTAGTGGGACGAGGTTCTTTTATAGAAGCCTTTCCATTATTTGGCCTTGACCTGGATGATTACGATGAGCTCTTCACAGAAAAATTGGACCTCTTTCTCGATATTCGAAACAATGAATTTGTAACATGGTCAGGTAAATACAGACCTGCTCTTTATAATCAACCCATTTACCCTCGGCCTTTACAACAGCCAATTCCTGTTTGGATAGGAGTCGGAGGTACGCCTGCATCATTTGTTCGAGCCGGAACTCTTGGATTACCACTTATGGTTGCAGTGATCGGAGGTGAAACGCATCGCTTTCGTCCGTTAGTTGATCTATACAGAGAAGCGGGAAAGAGAGCAGGACATGCACCGGAAAAACTAAAAGTCGGTTTGCATTCGTTGGGGTATGTAGCCAACACAACCAAAGAAGCCGTCGAGGAATTTTATCCCGGGTATGCGAAAATATTTACCAGGATTGGAAGGGAACGCGGTTGGCCACCAGTGACCCGAAATCATTTTGACGCACAAAATGGAAAGACCGGTGCATTACTCGTAGGAGGACCAGAGGAAATAGCAGAAAAAATACTCAGGCATAGTGAATCTCTTGGAGGAATCTCAAGAGTTACTTTTCAAATGGACAACGCTGAACTTACGCATGCGCAGCTCTTGCACGCGATTGAGCTGGTGGGTGAAAAAGTGGTTCCGTTAGTCAACAAATAAATGAATACTCACTTGCCATTCGATGAACAGAAAACAATTTTTGCAATCAATAGCCATAATTCCCCTCGCGGGAGCAACAATGAAACTTAACGAATTAAGTAAAATAACATCACCCTTTACTGGGACAGATAAAATGCCTGTATTATTCCTGGGTCACGGGAGTCCAATGAATGCCATCGAAGAAAATGAATTTGTAACGGGCTGGAGGATTGTTGGCAAAACAATACCAAAACCAAACGCGATACTTTGTATATCGGCACATTGGGAAACACGAGGTACGTACGTGACTGCCATGGAGAAGCCAAAAACGATTCACGATTTTGGTGGTTTCCCTCAGGAATTATTTGATGTACAATATCCTGCTCCGGGAAGTCCTGAACTTGCCATTGAAACAAAGAACATCATAAAGAAAACACAAGTCGGCCTTGATGATACGTGGGGGCTTGATCATGGCGCATGGAGTGTTGTCAGGAGATTATATCCCGATGCAGATGTTCCGGTTATTCAGATGAGCATCGATTATAGCCAGGCACCGCAATACCAATATGAATTGTCCAGGGAGCTGGCAGCTTTACGTGAAAAAGGAGTGCTCATCATTGGTAGCGGCAACATGGTGCATAACCTTGGACTTGTGGTGTGGAATAAATTAGAGTCTGCAGGATACGCATTTGACTGGGCGATTGAAGCCAGTGATACGATGAAGAAATATATCCTGAATGGCGACTTTCAGCAGCTCATCAATTACAAATCACAAAGCAAGGCATTTAATTTAGCAATTCCTACCCCGGAACATTATCTTCCTTTGATATACGCTTTGGCATTGAAGGAAAAAGATGATGAGATAAGCTTGTTCAATGACAAAGCGATTGGAGGCTCTCTGACGATGACATCACTTAAGATAGATAAAGCATAAATCAAAAGCTGAAGTCCTAATGAAAATTAAATTATCCCTGTTATTTGCTATACTCGGTTGGTTCGCAATCATCACTCAATTTGTCCTGATGATGAATCAACGGGTAACCTCCGTTGCAGAAACCTCAATTCGGTTTTTTAGTTTTTTTACCATATTGACGAATTGTATTGTGGCGCTTTATTTTACATATGTTTCCTTAAAAGAACGGCCAGGTTTTTTCAGGTGGTTTGACAAACCAGGTACCTTAACTGCGATCACCGTATATATAACGATCGTCGGCCTTGTATATCAGGTTGTCCTTAGGAAAATATGGGAGCCAACGGGTATGCAAATGATCGTAGATGAGCTGCTACATACGGTCATCCCTGTTTTGGTCATTTTATTTTGGTATATCTATGAAAATAAATCAGACATTAAATGGACTCAACTCCCTGGTTGGCTTCTCTATCCATTTTTGTATTTAATCTTTGTCCTGTTTAGAGGCCAGCTCTCAGGCTTTTATCCCTACTTTTTTATTGATCTGAATGAATTGGGATGGAGTAAAGTATTGATAAATGCCATCATGTTGATACTGGTTTTCTTATTGGTGTCCTCCGTTTTCATATACCTTGGTAAAGTAATCGGCAGATTTTCAAATTCTAATGATGTAAAATCTAATGATTAAAATCATCAGGACAACTTCAGACCATCCTGACTTTGTTTCTCTTGTCAGCTATCTCGATGCATACTTAGCTGAAATGGATGGAGAAGACCATGCGTTCTATGATCAATTCAATAAAATCGAAAAAATAAAACATGTCGTTCTTGCTTATGACAATGATATTCCTGCCGGATGCGGTGCTATAAAGGAATTTTCGCCGGGCGTCATGGAAATTAAGCGAATGTACACCTCTCCTGATCATCGGGGCAAAGGAATAGCTTCGCAGATATTGAATGAATTAGAACTTTGGACCTCTGAAATAGGGTTCATAAAATGCATTTTAGAAACCGGTAAAAAGCAGGAAGAAGCTATACATCTTTACTCAAAAAGCGGCTTTAAGTTGATTCCAAATTATGGTCAGTATATAGGAGTGGAAAATAGTATATGTTTTGAAAAAGTGGTGAGTTCCGGCCCTGGAAATTAGCGTAATCAGCATACCATTTTAGTGAATTTGCATTTTGTTGCTTGCAGAGATCAATTTTATTTTCACAATTCCGTTTTTTTTTGTATTATCTTCATCTTTTTACCTTAAAGATGACCGCTCCCAAGAAAAGTAAGGCTAATACTCCTGCAGCTACCGTGCAGAATTTTCCTATCGTAGGGATTGGTGCATCTGCGGGAGGGCTGGAAGCATTTAAGCGTTTACTTAAAGTCATCCCGGGAGATTCCGGAATGGCTTATGTATTGGTGCAACATTTGGATCCGACACACGAAAGCATGCTGCCTGAAATTCTGTCACGCG